>CAYPEF010000001.1:0-44082 GCA_964409675.1 uncultured Rickettsiales bacterium
CTTCTCTTCCTCACTGATTTCGGCATCGCCGCCTATCATGCCGGCGTGGAGGCGCATATCTTTTCCGGCCCCACCGACTGCACCGCCACCGGCAGCGGCGATTCGCTGGAGGAGCTGCGCGCCGCCATCCTGAATGCACCGCTGGTCACCTGCGACCAGGCGATGGTGCATTTCCTTGGCCTCAGCATGGCGGCGTGGAACGCGCTGGCCGCGCTTGCATTGGGCCTTGCCAGTGCTATCTTCCTGCTGAAATGCAGAAAGAAGGACCGCTCATGACCCGCACCCTTCCCGGCGATCTTACCAAAGAAGAACGCCTGCACCGCATGCTGCGAGTCGATCAGGCCGGCGAATACGGTGCGGTGCGGATCTATGCCGGGCAGCTGGCGGTGCTGAAGCGCCATGCGAGCGCCCCCCTTATCCGCCACATGGCCGAGCAGGAGCAGCGCCACCTCAACACCTTCAACCAGCTGATGGCCGACCAGCGCGTGCGCCCCACCGCCCTGCAGCCGCTATGGCATATCGGCGGCTGGCTGATGGGCGCGGGTTCCGCCCTGCTTGGTGAAAAGGCCGCCATGGCCTGCACCGTGGCTGTGGAATCGGTGATCGACGGGCATTACCGCAAGCAGGAAGAATCCCTCACCGCTGAAGACGCTGTTTTGCGCGAAACCATCGCCGAGTTCCGCCGCGAGGAAATGGAGCATCACGACACGGCGCTCGCGCACGGCGCGGAGGAATCGCCGTTTTATGCGCTGCTTAGCACAGCAGTGAAAGCGCAGACCAAGCTCGCCATATGGCTGTCGGAGCGCATCTGAGCGAAAATCATCCTGAAGCCGCCAGCCCATGGCTGGCGTTCGCCTTCCTGCTGGCGCTGCTGATCGGTGGCTGCATGGCGGTGCAGCTGCTGGGCTACTGGCTCGGCATTGCGCTCGCGCGCTATGCGCTATGGATCAGCCTGCCGCCGGCGCTGTGGCTGACCTATGGGCATTTCTTCCCGCTGACGCGCCGCTCTGCGCTTATCGGCGCAGGCATGGCGCTGCTCTTGGTCGGACTGGGATATCTCTCGGCGGGCTGGTGGGACATGAGCTGGGACGGCATGGCCTACCAGCAACCGGCGGTGGATGCGCTCTTAAATGGCTGGAACCCGCTCAATGAACGCGCGCTGATGCTCTGGCAGAATATCTACCCATCCGGCGCATGGGGCGTGGAGGCGTCGGTGGCGGCGCTCAGCAACTCCATCGAAGCGGCGAAGATGCTGAATATCTGGTGGCTGGTGATCGCGCTGCCGGTATTGCTGCGCGGGCTTGCCGTGCATAAAGGTGCGCTCACGCGCAAGGATCAATTGCTCGCCTGCCTCATGGCGCTCAGCCCCGTTTTTCTCTCACAGATGCTTACGCATTACGTGGACGGCATGATCTACCAGGCGGGCCTTGCCTTCCTCGGCGCGCTGCTGATGCTGGCGGGAAGCTTGCGCGAGCGGCAGGCGGCGTATGCGCTGATGGCAGTTAGCATCCTCTTCATCGTCAACGCTAAGCTCTCCGGCATCTACCACGCGGTGATGCTGTGCGCCATGGCGGTGGTGTTTCTCTGGCTGCGTACCCGGCGCTTTCCCTGCCGTGCCACGGCCATATTATTCGTCACCGGACTGGCGGCAGTGCTGCTGTTTGGCTTCCGCCCCTATGTCACCAACCTGATGGAATATGGCTCGCTGCTGCACACGGATGCGCAGTCCTTCTCCGGCTCGCAGCGTCCCGCAAATCTTGCCGACATGCCTGCGCCGCAGAAATTCCTCTATTCGCTGTTCTCCGCCACCGGTGGCGAAGGGGCGAATGACCCGGCGCAGCTCAAATGGCCGTGGCAGGTGGGCGAAAAGGAGTGGGCGCTTACCGGTGTGCCCGACATCCGCACCGGCGGCTTCGGGCCGCTTTTCGCGTTGGGGCTTGTGCTTGCGCTGATGAGCGCTGCATACGCGCTAGCGCGCCGTGAGCCGCCGGACCGCCTGCTGCTCTGGCTGGCATTCGGCTGTTTTGCTTCCTCCGCCCTGTTTCCCGAAGGGTGGTGGGCGCGTTATGTGCCCTTTGCCTATGCCGCGCCGCTATTGCTGCTGCTGGCGCTTCCGCCCGCGGCGGCAACCCGCCTCACGGCGCTTGCCGTGCTCGCCTTCCTGCTCAACAGCGCCGCCGCCGGCTATTTCTCCTATGCTTTCTTCCACCGCCTGAACGCGCGCTTTGCCGCCATGGCGGACACGCTGCGCGCCCAGCAGCCCGCGTCCGTCTATCTGGTGCCGCCCGGCTCCGATTACGAAATCTACAGCCACAGCTACATCACCCTCCAGCGCCGCCTGCACCTGCTCGGCATCGACACCACGGTGAAAGTGGACGCTGAATGCACCCACAAGGCGGCAGACTGGGCGGGGTTTGAGATTTGTTATCAGTAAGCTTCCAGCGGATTTGATAGCTATTTAATAATATAAAAATGAATCTGCTGGTATTTAAATGGCGGAGCGGAGGTTCGCTACTAGGCATGTTCTCAGTATAGTAAATCCGCCATTTTTTAAAAGTAAAGCAACTGATTTGCTGTAAGATTGGGCGTAAAAGAACTGATTGGTTGATTCAATGGCAGTATATTGAAATGTAATTTAAAATATACTAAATAAAAAGTTAATATAATTATGCTATCATAAATGGCTATGGCCCTTCCCAATCTACAAAAAATTTTCACGGACGCTGGTGTAAAGCCGCCTAAATTTAGGTTGCGCATTTATGATGCCACAAAAAGAGATGACGTAAGTATTGATCTCAATCCAAGCGATCCTCAAATCCCACGAGATCAAGCTTATTGGGCAACAACAGCACTCCAAGATACAGCCGCAGAGATTCAGAATTTACTTAAGTTAAATCCTGCGCTATTGGCAAATTTTATTAAGGACAAAGGGGAGATCTGGCTCGGTGGAGAGAATTCCAAACTACATGCATCCGCCTATTTATCAAGATATCGTGATGAGTGCGAAAATTTCGCTGTTTTCTTGAAAACAGGCAAAGGTAATCTGCCGCATGAGCTAGGCCATCATGTCGATTGTCCAGGTGATTGGGGGCAATTTCGTCACAGCCGCTCCGATCTTTATGATTTCTGTGCCAAATACGATAGGTTTTTTCATCCTGATGGTGCCTCCAATACTATTTTAGAGTTACTAAAAAAACGTGGTTATGAACAATATGAGCATGGCGAACATTTTGCTGTTTTCATTGAGCAATTCCTTGGGTCACAAGACCATAAGCCTTCGTCCTTATTAGAAGCTTATAAAACCTTGGTTGAATTGGATTTGGAATATCAGCTTTCGCGTCCTGATTTTGTACTTGATAGAGGAGTAGATGTGATTTCGCGATATGCGAATGTTCCTTTGCATCAAATTCTTTCTCCTGAAACATCGGATGCCATTTCAGAGTTTTTGGAAACAAAGATGAAAATAATGAATCCGGATACTGATCGAAATAGCGTCTCCATATTCCAAGAACGCGCTGACCGCTTACAATGCACTATTGAAGAACAGGCAGCTGTTTCTATTAGAAAGTATGTAGCAGAGATTCGCGAAGCGGTTGGATTGCCGTCTTTAGCCGCGGCATCTTCAGAAAAAAGAAAAACTGGCTGGGGAATAGCACAAAGCTAATATCTTCACTTATTTCAGCTATCCGTATCGCAGAGATAGTTTTGCGCTTAGATATTGCTATGCGGAGGGTTCTTATAATGAAATGTCCTCTGTCTCTGTGCCTCTATACTGCATCTCTGTCAGGTAAATCAGCAAGTTGCTGAATTTACTTGCAAACAATTTCTCTCTTTCCGATCAAAAGAAAACAACCCATCTGTTTTTTATAAAATTTTCAATGGAGGATATTTTATGTAAGTATTTGCATTTCAATAATTTAGAAACAACCAATGGTGGGTTTTTCTGTGCAAAATAATGGCGGAGGGGATGAGATTCGAACTCACGATACGGGTTCGCCGTATACACACTTTCCAGGCGTGCGCCTTCAACCACTCGGCCACCCCTCCGCAATAAACCGTCGGGGCGTTTGCCGCCTCGCGGTTGAAATGTAATCAGAGGGCCGCTCACTTTCGTTCGCTGTGGCACCCGGCCACCCCTCCGTACTATGCCACGCAAGGGCAGGGGCCCGGTGGCGGAAATGTCAAGCGGGGCAGCGTGTGCCCCGGAAACAGGGCGCGAATGCTTGCACAGGCCCCGGCGTATGTCAATAGCTAACCTTGCCGGCCTGTCGCTTGGGGGAAAGGGTATCCCTATGATATGCCAGTGGTTTTTATATATGCGTTGTGCCGGGCAAGCAAATGCGTGGAAAATGCCGCGCTACAAGCGGTGTTGCGCAGCCGAAGGAAATGCAGATATGTGCGCATCCGCACGGTTGATTTAGGCATGGCAGGTATGTAAGCTGCGCGTTAATCATTATGCCACTATTGAGAAGTTTTCCATCCTTTATGTCCCTCAAGCATTTCTATTCCGACCCTTATTTGCATATTCGCTCCTTCGCCTATAATCTCTGCATCGCGCTTGCTGCCTGCGCCGTCGCCTATGCGCTGCACAGCGCCGAGTTTTACTATTTCGCGCCGCATTGGTGGCACCTGGCGCTGGTGCCGCTGGGGATTTATGTAGGCGGCCTGTCGGCGGTGTTTATCCATAATGCCTCGCACGGCAGTTTCCCGTATGCGTGGATGGACCGTTTGTTCGGCCAGATTGCCGGCATGCACCAGCTGTGGGGCTTCTTCGGCTGGAAGTTCATCCATATGCTGCACCACCAATATTCCGACCGCGACGGGCTGGACCCGCACCCGCCCAAAGGAAAAACCTTCTGGCAATTCACGCGCGACATGTTCCTGAAATCCTCGTTCCAGGTAACCAAGCGCTACCGCGAGCATTGGGGCATGAGCCGGCGCACGCAGCTGCTGCGCATGGGCGTGTATATGAGCTTCCTCTCGATGGTGGCGGCGCATCTGGTATTCTGGTATCTGCTGCTCGGGCCGGTGGGTTTTGTATTCTTCTTCGTGCCGTCCTATGTTGCCAACCACCTGCTGTTCGCGGACATTAACTACCGCGCCCATCCGGCGGACCCGGATACCGGCGACACCCGCCCGGCCAACATGAACGACGATCTCTATTATAAAATCGCCAATGCCCTGTGGTTCGGCATTTACTTCCACGGCAACCATCACCGCCGCCCGACCCTGTTCAACCCGCGCCATATGGAAGCGCAGGAACAGCGCCTGCGCGCCATGGCGGCTGTTCCCGCGGTGCCGATGCCGGTGGCTGCCAGCGTGCCCGCAGCGGAGCCGGTGCAGGTGAGCGCCTGATAAAATACGTCCGCTAGCTGCGGGGGAAAAGCGAAAGCTTGCGCGGCGGGGCGGGAGAATGCTCCGCCGCCGGCGTTTCTACCGCCAGTTTCGCCTTGTGGAAAAAACGCTCTGTTTTGGCGAATTCCACGCGCAGCCGCGCCATATGCTCCTGCTGCTGCGTGGCGTCGAACGTGCCCTCCTCATGCGCCTTGGAAGCAAGCGAGGCGAGGCGGTGCGCACCGATGGTCACCGCGCCGCCCTTCAGTTGGTGCGCCGCTTCGTGCCACAGGCTGGCATCGCTGCTTCGCATGGCGCGCTCCATCTCGGCGAAATTCTCGCGCGAGCGCTCCAGAAACATCGCCACCGCCTGCCGCTCCAGTTCCATGTCGCCGCCGCTGATGGCATGCAGATCCTCCAACGAGATGGCGGCGGACGCGTCATCCGCCTGCGCGGTGGCATCCGGCGCAAAGCGAATCCAGCGGCTGAGCGTGCGCTTAAGCTCGGGGATGGTGACCGGCTTGCTGATATAGGCGTTCATGCCGGCATCCAGGCAGCGCTCTCGGTCGCCGCGCATGGCGCTGGCCGTCATGGCGATGATGGGGATGCGGAATGAGCCGACGGCTTCTTCAATCTCACGGATGAGATAGGTGGCCTGGTAGCCGTTTTTCACCGGCATGTGGCAATCCATCAATATCAGGTCGAATTTCTTCACCTGCATGGCTTCCAGCACCTGCTCGCCGTTTTCTACCAGCTCAAACTGGCGAATGCCCAATTGCTCGAATACGCGGCTGATGAAGAGGCGGCTCAGCGGATGGTCTTCTGCCACGAGAATGCGCACCTCCTCCGGCTTCATCTGCAGCGGGATGCCTTCCTGCTCCATGCCGCCCAGCCAGTTGCCGCCGAGCTCCGGATGCACCGATTCGGTAAAGGTGAACGGCAGGCGGAACCAGAAGGTGGAGCCTTTGCCCGGGTCACTGTCCACGCCGATGCTGCCGCCCATCATGCTAACCAGCTGGCGGCAGATGGAAAGGCCGAGGCCGGTGCCGCCGTAGCGCCTTGTGGTGGAGGTGTCTCCTTGCGCGAATTTCTCGAAAATCACCTTCTGCTTCGCCTTGGCGATGCCGATGCCGGTATCTTGCACCTGAAAGAGGATTTCCACCGTGTCCGGCCCGGTTTCCACCGGCAGCACCTCCACGGTGACATGGCCGTCATCGGTATATTTAATGGCGTTGCTGATCAGGTTGGTAAGAATGCGCGCCACGCGCGTGGGGTCGCCCAGCAGCGGCGGCAGGGGCGGGTCGGGCAGGAGATGCGTGAGCAGGATGGCCTTGTGGCTGGCCAGCGGCTTGAGCGAATCGCAGACGCGCGCCACCAGCCGACCCAGATCGAAGCCGATGGATTCCAGCACTACCTCGTTCGCCTCGATCTTGGAGAGGTCCAGAATATCGTTCACGATCTCCAGCAGATTGCGCGAGGACTGGTAAATTCCGTCGGCCAGTTCATATTGCTCGGGGCGTTTTTCGCTGTCCATCAGCAGCTGCGACATGCCAAGAATGCAGTGCAGCGGCGTGCGCAGCTCGTGCGACATATTGGCCAGGAAGTCGCTTTTAGCATTGTTGGCGAGCTCCGCCTCCGCCTTGGCTTCCTCAGCATGTATGATGGCTGCGGCAAGCTCGGCATTTTTCTGCCGCATTTCTTCGCTGAAGCACTGAAGCGTTTCTTCGGCGCGTTTCTGCTCGGTAATATTTTCCAGAATGCCCAGCAGCAGCATTGGTTCACCCTTGGCGTTATATAGCGGAACTTTGCGCGTATGCAGCGTCCATTCGCCGCTGGGAGTAGTGATGGTTTCGGATAGAATGTCGAGCGTCTGGCGCGAGCGCATCACCTGCTCGTCGGTGGCGCGGAAGCGGCGGGCTTCCTCCTCGGGGAAATGATCGAAATCCGTGGTGCCGAGCATGCGCGTGCGCGGAAGCCCCAGCACCTGCTCCGCCATGGCGTTCCAGATGACGAAGCGATAATTGTCTTTTGCATCTTTGGCGAACACCGCCACCGGCAGCGCCTCGATAATCGTTTCGATAAACGCGTTCTCCAGCGGAACGGACGATGCCTTGATGTGCGGCTGTTGCGAAGAAATGATCGCCATAACGCCTCATGAAATGCGAGCGTAAGAGAATTATGCACTATAGCATACATGACTAAAAAGGCCATTTATTTAAATTCTAAAAACACTTAACCGGGTTTTTTATGCACTGTTAGCGCCCATTGGCATAATTGCGGATAGTGCGTTTATATGTCACGCTCGGCGCCTGGATTCTGATAGCGGTTCTGCACGTTTAAGCGATGAATTGCTTTTTGCGGTTGATGGATTAACACTGGGGATGGAACGGCCACGATAAGGAGCAGCATGACGGAATTCGCGTTAAATGGAGATATGGCCATCGATCAGCCAAATGAAGGCGAGGAAGTGCGCCTTCCGCATAACAGCGGCGCGTATTGCTGCGATGGCTGGCGGGGATTGCGCGTATCGAAGAGTCCAAGCATCATAACGGTGCAGCGTGTCAAGGAAGGGCCGCGCGGATTGCCGTATAGCCTGAAAACGGTAGTGCATTCCGCTGCCAGTGCAATAGACGCTGGAGATTATCTGTGCCTGCACTCCATGCTGAGCGGCGACCAGATGCAGAAGCTGGCATACGGCACGCCGCAGGCGCAAACCTCATCCGTTGCCTTTCATGCACGCTCGAATATTCCGGGCATATTCGGCTTTAACCTGGCGAATATTGACGGAAGCCGCACCATTGTGCGTACCTTCACCCTGCCAGAAGCGGACCAATGGACGGAAGTGAAACTGGAAAATATTTCTGGCTGCACAGACGGACACTGGTCGGGGGAGGGGAAGCTCTGGGGATTCATGGTGTTCTTCGCCTGTTGCGGCAGCACTTACCAGGCGCCGGAGCCCAACCGCTGGCATACCAGCGATTATGGCAGCACCGTGGAGCAGACCAACCGGCATTTATTAGAGCCCGGCTCCTATTTCCAGATCACCGGCGTGCGCCATGTTATAGGTCCGGCAGCAAAAGCATTCGAGCCTATGCCGAAGGAATTGAAACGCTGCCAGCAGACCTATGAAAAATCATACCCGGCCGGTATAAAGCCCGGCGCCCCAACCGGGCGCGGCATTGGGTATGGGTTTGGCAAAACCGCCAAGGGCGTTGCGAATGTTTCACACAGTTTCGCCTCAACGAAAATCCGAAATCCGGACGTGGTAATCTATTCTCCTTTAAGCGGTACGGCAAACGCGGTGCATAATATACGTACAGGTAAAGACATGCCGGGTACACTCGTATCCGTCGATAAGCGCGGCTTTACTTTTTCCGTGGCCGGTGTGGAGCAGGGAGCCGAGCTGAACTGGCACTGGAGCGCGGACGCCCGGCTTAAGCCGTGATACGGTCTGCCGGGTCCACGGAGGCAACGCGCAGGAACGCGCTAGCCGCCGTCAGCAGGGTAGCCCAGAGCACCGCCAGCCAGATGCTGTGCAGCCCGAAGCGCTGAAAAAGCAACGCGCCGCTGATGCCGCCCGTTACCAGTCCGCCCCAGGGCAGCAGGTATGGCAGCCAAGCGCCCTTTCTGCCCCCAAGCAGCGCTTCCGCCAGCAGCTGGCCGATTTTTACCAGCGCGCCGCTCATATAGGTTACGCCCAGCAGCGTATCACCGCGCTGCAAGGTGGCGTTGGCGGCGCCCATTGCCACCGCCAGCAGTAGCACTCCCGCCGTGGGCAGGCCCGCCATGTCGCAAACGGACGCGCCGCCCAGCAACAGCGTGACGATGCAAAGTACCGCCGTTGCGCGGTTGCGCCGCCCCGCGCAGCGATGCGCCAGCGTTCCCAGCATCGCCCCGCTCATAAACAACCCGATAATGGCGGCAAGCAGGAGCGCCTGCGTTTCCTCGCCCTGCGCCGCAGCCACGGCTAGCCGCGTGGAATTGCCGCTCATGAAGGAAACGAAATACCCGCCCAACTGCAAAAACCCAATCGCATCCACATACCCCGCCATCGCCGACAGGCAGGCAGCAAACATCAGGGCGCGGCGGCTTAGGGTGTGCATGGCGGTATGGTAGGCAAGATAGAATACATAAACCCCACATACATTAGCAGGCGCGCTAATATTATGACAGCCTCAAAGAGTAATTTTAATTAATCAGCATCCAAATGGTCGACCTTAGTGGACGGGTTCAGAACCTGCAACGAGCGCAGGCTATTGATTTTGCAGATGTGGATTGCACGGATGTATATGCACATTCCGCAGATTGTAGAGAGGGTTGCAGAACGGTTTGAAAACGACCTATTGTTGTAATAATTCTTCTTCCTCTTTAGCTAGTGGAGCAAACCATTCATGTAGTTGATGAAGGTCTGTAATCTGAGGAACAGGATTTTCCCGCATAGGATTTTGTTGCAGGGTTGCTTCACCTAAAGATTCACAGCTACGTCTTGCATAACGCCAAAGTATAGTATCTCTACAGGATTTTATAACTCCGACGGTATTGTCGTTGTCCTTTGTAGAAAAATCCCGCCACCTCTTTTCTACTGCACCTGCATCAACATCTGGATGCTCAATAATTGTAAAAGTACTTAGATTACGTGTTTTGTTACTATCCCACGCGTCTTTAAAGAGCTTGATGGCTTCTACATCAGTAGATGGAGCGCCATAACCAAAAATCGTAACCATGTATGCTTTTGCTAAATGGTCACGCAATATATCCCACTGGGTTTTTATTAGTTCATTTTGCAAATAATCTTTCTGCGTAACGGGATAAAGTAACGGAGCCTCTTGTAGGGCAGAGCCACACTTATGACATACTCTTTTATGATATTTGTAATCGCTTAATTTGTCTTTGTAACAAACCGAAAGTCCTACATTGCCATGTAGGAATGCCAAGTAAGGCCTTTTACCAGGCGCATTGAGATTGCGAATATATGCTTTAAATAACAGAGGATCCCAATTAAATGTAGCGATTAAGTCTTTTGCTCTCAGATTCAAGATTAGTTCATCATAAATTGTTACTGTGTCAGGAAGCTCCATATCATCAAAATAGTCGTACACTACCTTATTCAGATATTCGATCTCCCTCTTCCGACCTTCTGCAAATAGCTTTGAATAGATTTCCTCAAAATTTGCTTTGTCTAAATCAGTGAACCCGATTGATTCAAGGTAATCCTGTAAACCTAGGACTGAAATTAAATCAGCCATTAACGGCAATATTTTGCCGTTTCTATCACCCATAGGAAAAGCAGCGCGACTTGCTCCAGCACCAAGTATGACTACATGAGGGTTGTAGTAGAATCCGTTTTTATCTCTATATGGCAACGTCGCGTACATTAAGAAAAACTCTCATCATGGAGTTTCTACAATCAAACCCCTCACAGGATTCGAGCCTAAAAACACTAGGTGAAACAATACTCTTAATTTGGAGAAGGTCAAACGGTGGGATTTCAGAACCGCATGTTTTGAGGCAGGTTCAGAACGTGGGAGTTCTAACTATAAAAATGGTCGGGGCGAGAGGATTTGAACCTCCGACCCCCAGTCCCCCAGACTGGTGCGCTAACCGGGCTGCGCTACGCCCCGACATGGATAAAATCCCGGAAAACATGCCGTGGTGGCATGTATTTCCCGCGTAAACGTTGCGGGAAGGAATCGCATACACCATTCACGCCCTAAGCTAAAGGGAAAATATTAAGGGCTGACGGCGGAGGCGGGTGGCAGCGGTTCCGGGCCGGTAGTCGGCAGGGGTGCGGCGGCGCCGGTGGCGCACTGGCGGGGTGTTTCGCCGGTGGGGGCAAGGGCGGCGGCATGGCATCGGTCGGCCTGTTTCTGTGCGGCGATCTGGCTGATTTGCGCCTGATATTGCTGAAGGATAGTGGCATAGGCCTGATTGAACGCATCCATGATGGCGCTCACCCGGTTGCCGCTCGCCGTGGCGCTGGCGGGCGTGAGGGGGAGGCGGAGCAGCTTGCCGCTGGCGGCGTCCACCCAGTAGGCGCTTAAGGTGATTTCGGCGGTGGGAGCGGCGTTGGCGGCGCGGTAATGCACAGTGAAGCGCTCAATGGTGGTATAGAGTGTCACATCGGCCAGCGTGCCGGTTTTGCCGGTGGTGATCAGGCCGGGGGCGCTGCGCTCCAGCTGTTCGCGCAAGGAATCCTGCAGCAATTCCGGCAGCGGCGACACCCAGGCCGCGCCGCGAATATAGGAAATAGCGCCGTTTTCCTGCTCCAACTGGATATGGTCGCTCTCCAGCCCGAATGCGCCGTCGGGGCGGGCGATGGTAAAGCGGATATCCGTGGCGGGCGCGGATACGGTCTGCGGGGCAGGGGAGAGGGTATATTTCTTCGGCTGCTCGGGCAGCACCGAGGAGCAGGCGGATAACAGCACTAAGGGGATAAGCAAAAATATTTTCATGGCGGGACGGCGACTCCTTGTTCGCGTTCGGGCAATAGCAGGCTGGAGGGGCGCTCATCAAGTTTGCGCGCGAGGCTGCCGATATCGCGCATGGCGCGGCGGGTTTCGGCGATGGTCTGGCGCAACTCACCTAAGCCCTGCCCGACATTGCCGGCCTGCGAGGCGGTCAGCGCGTCGATGCGCTCGGTGATGGCGCGCAAGGATTTAGCGGTGGCGTTGAGCGATTGCACCATCTCGGCGATGTTTACGTCCTTGGTGCCTTTTTCCAGCGCCTTGGTGGCGGCGGCGAGCGAAGCGGAGACATTCGCCAGATCGCGCATGGTGGAGGCGATATGCTCGTTATTGGCGGCGAGCGTGCCCGTGAACTGCTCCACGTTGCGCACGCTGGCGCTAAACGAGGTGATATTCTCATCGCTGAGCAGCTTCTCCGTGCGCACCAGCAATCCCTGCACTTGCTCCAGCACGCCCGGTGCGCCGCTGACCAGCTTGTCCAGCGCCGATTCTTCAGAGGCGATGACGGGATAGTCGCTACCGGATTTGCCGAGCGGTGTGCCGCCGTCGCCGGGGCGCAGGTCTATGAAATAGAGCCCGGTGAGGCCGTTCGGCTTCAGGCTGGCGATGGTGGAAGTGGTGAGCGGCACGTTCTCGCGGATGGAAACCAGCACGCGCACGCGCAAACTCGGCTGCGTATCGAGCGAGATATTTTCCACCTGCCCGACATCGACGCCGAGGAACCGCACGGCGCTTCCCTTGCTCAATCCGTTCACCGCGCGCTCGAAGTAGATCAGGTAAGGGGTGAGCTTTTCCTTGTCGCCGTGCTTGTTTGCCCACAGCACAAAGGCTATCCCGGCCACGATCAGGCCGAGGGTGAAGGCTCCCACCAGCAGGTAATTAGCGCGGCGTTCCATGAGGCTCCTGTTGGTTGTGCCGCTCCGTGCTCTCCATCGCGGCCCGGGCGCGCGGCCCGGTGAAATATTTCTGCAGCCAAGGATGCGGGTTGCGGGTGATTTCGTCAAGGGTTCCCACGATAATCTTCTTATCCACCAGCACCGCTACCCGATCGCATAGTGTAAACAGCGAGTCCAGATCATGCGTGATCATCAGCACGGTAAGCCCGAGCGCGGCGCGTAACGAAAGAATCAGCGCGTCGAAATCGGAAGCGGCGATGGGGTCCAGCCCGGCAGTGGGCTCATCGAGGAACAAAAATGCCGGATCGAGCGCGAGCGCGCGGGCAAGGCCTGCGCGTTTCACCATGCCGCCTGATAGTTCGGCAGGGAATTTCTCGCCCGCAGCGGCGGGCAGGCCGGTAAGGTGAAGCTTCAGCAGCGCCAGTTCGCGTTGCACTTCCTCCGGCAATTTCAAATATTCCTGCATTGGTAGCATGATGTTTTCCGCTACCGTCAGGCCGGAATAGAGCGCGCCGCTTTGAAAGAGCACGCCGGTCTTGCGGTGCAGGAAATCCTGCTCCTTCTCGCTCATGCGGGTGATGTCCTGCCCGTGGATGCGGATGCTGCCGCCTTGCGGCGCGCGCAGGCCCAAGAGGGTGCGCAGCAGCACCGATTTGCCCGAGCCAGAGCCACCGACGATACCGAGGATTTCCCCTTCATGCACATCCAGATCCAGCCCGTCATGCACCACCTGCTCGCCGAAGCGGTTGATCAGGCCGCGAACTTCGATTACTGCCTCGCTCATATGTTCAGCTGCGTGAACACGATGGAAAAAGCAGCATCGGCGAGGATTACCAGGAAAATGGCGTGCACTACCGAGGAAGTCGTCTCCGTGCCCACCGACTCGGCGGAATTGGAGACGCGCATGCCGTGATAACATCCGACGCAGCCGATCAGCAGGCCGAACACCGGCGCCTTGATCATCCCCACCCAGAAATGCTTGAGGCTCACCGCATCGTGCAACCGCCCCATATAGAGCAGCGGGCTCATGGTGCCCCTGAGCGACGAAAGCACGCCTGCGCCGAACAGGCCGCTTAAATCGGCAAGCACTGTGAGCACCGGCATCATCAATACCAATGCAAGGATACGCGGGATGATCAGCACCTCCGCCGGGTCCAGCCCGGTGGTTTTCAGCGCGTCGATTTCTTCATTGAGCTTCATCACGCCGATTTCGGCGGCAAAGGCGCTGCCGGAGCGGCCCGCCACCATGATGGCGGTGAGCAGCACCCCCATTTCGCGCAACACAGAAATAGCCACCAGATCTACGGTATAAATATCCGCCCCGAAGCGCGACAGCTGCGTGGAGCCCTGATAGGCCAGCACAATGGCAATCAGGAAGGAGATCAGCGCGATCAGCGGCGACGCCATCACTCCCACACGCTGCGCCTGCGCCACGATGGAGCGAAAGCGGAACCGTGTTGGCTGCATCAGGCTGCGCCCAAGCTTTATCAGGAATTCCCCGCCGAAGGAAAGCGCGTCCTCGAACCGGTAGATCAGCGCGCTGACGCCGCCGACATAGAGTTTGCCTGCGGTGCCGATCAGTGAGTCGCCGTCCTCTTCCGTTTCCTCCTCCGGGTGGTAATGCAGAGCATCCTGAAGCAGCGCTTCCTGCTCCGGCGTAAATCCCGCCAGTTGCACCTGCTTTCCCTTCAGGGTGCGCACCAGCAGCCAGGTGCCGGTGGTATCCAGCCGCTCCAGTTTTTCTCCGTTTAGCACTACGGATGCGGGCAACGATTCCAGCGCCGCCGCAGCCGCCAGCGATTGGCGGGCGTAATCCGCCGTCCATTCTCCCTGCACGCGGCAGGTGTTCGCATTGCATTCAAGGCTGGGCTGCATGTGTGATCGTAAATCTCCTGTCGGTTACCATCTTTGGCGCAGATAGCCGAAAAAAGTCAATCCTTTACAATGGATAAAGCGGCAGCATGAAATGGGCGAAAATTAATCATTTAAGCATTAATTAATATATGTATGGTTAAATAAAGATGTAATAATTAAACTATAAGTTGTTTTTGCTATGTCCGCCAATCCTGTTCCCTTTCATTTATCTACCTCACCGGATGCGCTTGATAAACGAGTTATTAAGCAATTACAGCAGGTCATGCGCGATGATTTTTCCCTGCTGCTGGCGAAATACCTGGAGGAGGCGGAGAAGTTGTTCGTCCAGCTGAATCAGGCTGTTCAGGAAGGCAATAGCAAAAATATTATCGTTTTCGCCCATTCGCTGAAATCCTGCTCCGCCAATGTCGGCGCGCTGGCGCTGCGCAATACGATGGACGCGCTGCATAAGGCCGCCAAACTGGAAGCCAGCCCCGAATACGCCGACCTGTTGACGCAGGCCGAAGCGGAGCTGCACAGTGTATTCAAGGAAGTGCGGCGTCTGGCGGGCTGAGCAATATAATCGAAAGCCGCCCTGTTTCTTTAAACTGCATAGTCCTCTTTCTTCCCCGTCGTCCCCGACGAGTGCGGGTATGACAAGGAAAAATGTATCTTTTATACTATTTTTAATTTACCATTACTTCTTCTATCTATCGTATCCCATCCCTTACCTCATTGAATTTGTTTATTAAAATCAGCCAATCTAATTTCTATTGATTTAATAGGAAATAAAATATATCAATCTGCTATGAATTAACGGGGAAGCCATGCTTTCAATGAAGGCGAAATATGCCCTTCGGGCGATGATGGTGCTGGCGTCGCATGAGGGGAAGATGATGCAAAGCAAGCCCATCGCCAAGGAAGCGGACGCACCGATCAAGTTTCTGGAGGCTATTTTACAGGAGTTGAAGCAGTTTGGCATCGTAGAGAGCAAGCGCGGCATTTTCGGTGGCTATTTCCTGAGCCGCCCCGCCACCGAGGTAAGCGCCGGGGACATCATCCGCATCATCGACGGCACTTTCGCCCCCATCCGCTGCGCCAGTCAGCATTCCTACCAGAAATGCGACGACTGCACCGATGAGAATACCTGCGTCATCCGCTCGGTGATGACGGAGGTCCGCAATGCCATCGCTTCCGTGCTGGAGTATAAATCGCTCGCCGATCTGGTCGCGGAGGAGAAGGCCAACAAACATCTTCTCGGGAAAGGCGTGAAAGCCCTGCCCGAGGGGTATGTGCCCCTGACATAACCAGTATGGAGGTCCGTATGCCGGCAGATAACGGCTGGAACAGCGAAGATGTGGAGCGCAACCTGCTTGATGCGATCCGCTCGATACGCTACGGCGCGGTGGAGGTGGTAATCCACGATTCCCGCATCGTGCAGGTCGAAAAAACGGAGAAAATCCGCATTCAATCCCCATCAACGCACGCCTGACTTTTCTGCCGACCGGACGACCGGAGGCAACTCTCACAAAAACATAACAGGAGTTACCCCCGATGAAAAAAACCTTCTATTTGAGCGCAACCGCCCTCGCTCTCGCCCTTGGCGCTGCCCCCGCCTTCGCCGATGCGGAAACCGAGGCGCTGCGCGCGCAAGTAAAATTGCTGGAAAAACGCCTCGCCGATCTGGAGCGAAGGCAGGCAGCAGCCGAGAAAAAACCGGCCAGGCAGCAGCCCGCCGCCGACCAGTTTGCCGCCGCCCCCAATGACGCCGCACTGGCCGACCGCGTTGCCATCTTAGAGCGCAAAGGCGAAGTGCAGGCCGAGGAAGCCAAGGCCAAAGCCGAGAAAACCCCGAGCGTGGAGGTGGGCGGCGGCAAGGGCCTTACCGTCACCTCGCCGGATAAGCAATATTCCATGCGCCTGCGCGCCTACGCCCAGGCCGATAACCGCACTTTCTTCGATAACCCGAGCGGCAGTAACACCAATACCTTCCTGCTGCGCACCGCTCGCCCGATCATCGAAGGCAAGATGACCGATTATTTCTCGGGCCGCCTGATGCTGGATTTCGGTCAGGGCAACACCCGTCTGCTGGACGCCTACGGCGATTTCAAGCCGTTCCCGACCAGCAATTATGCTAATTTACGCTTCGGCAAGTTCAAGGTGCCGGTGGGCCTGGAACGCTGGCAGTCCGAGCAGGAGCTGCTGTTCGTCGAGCGCGGCCTCACCACCAACCTGGTGCCTTACCGCGATATCGGTGTGATGGCCTACGGCGATATCATCCCCGACCAGCTTGAATACCAGATCGCGCTTACCAATGGCGTCGTCGATATCGGCGACAATAACGGCGATACGGACGACGACAAGGATGTGAGCGGCCGCATTTTCGCCTACCCGCTGCGCTGGTCGAATATCACCGCCCTGCGCGGCTTAGGGCTTGGCGTCGGCGCCACATTTGGCAACCATGAAGGCACCACCGCATCGCCGAACCTGACGGCAGGCTACGTCACCACCGGCCAGTCGCGCTTCTTCACCTACCGCAGCGCCACCGGGCAGGTGGTCTATGCCAACGGAGCGCAGTGGCGCTTCAATCCGCAGATCATGTATTATAACGGTGCCTTCGGCACCTTCGGCGAATATGTGCTGAACTCGCAGGAAGTGCAGCGCGCTACCACCCGGCGCAAACTTACCAACGACGCCTGGATGGGCGTGGCCTCCTACGTGCTGACCGGCGAGGACGCCAGCTTCGACGGCGTCAAACCGCGCAATAACTTTAACCCCGCGCAGAACCAGTGGGGTGCGTTTGAATTGGTGGGCCGCTATAACCGCCTGAATGTGGACAATGATGCGTTTCCCTTCTTCGCCGATATCGCCTCCTCGGCGAAACAGGCAAATGAATGGGCCGCTGGCGTCAACTGGTACCTGAATCCCTCATTCAAGTTGAACCTTGATTATTCCTGGACCACCTTCGACGGAGGCGCTGCTGCAGGTGCGGACCGCGAGGATGAAAAAGTCCTCCTCACCCGCGCGCAGTTCAGATTCTAACCCCCCATTAAAGCCCTCCCCCTTGAGGGGGGGAGGGAGCGCAATATAACCATAAGGAGAATGCTATGACTACATTCCGCCAACTCATCCTCACCGCCGCCGCCACGCTGGCGTTTGCCTCCACCTCACTTGCCGCTCCCGCGCCGCAGGAACTGCTGAATGTCTCTTACGACCCCACGCGCGAGCTATATGAAAACTACAACCGTCTCTTCTCCGAACACTGGAAGCAGAAAACCGGCGGCGAGGTGAAAATCACCCAGTCGCACGGTGGCTCCGGCAAGCAGGCGCGCTCGGTGATCGACGGCCTGCCCGCCGACGTGATAACGCTCGCGCTCGCCTACGATATTGACGCTATTGCCGACAAGGGCAAGCTACTACCGCCCGACTGGCAAAGCAAATTCCCGCATAATAGCGCCCCCTACACCTCCACCATCGTCTTCCTGGTGAAAAAGGGCAACCCCAAGCAGATCAAGGACTGGGACGATCTGGTGCGCGACGACATCAAGGTGGTGACGCCTAACCCCAAAACCTCCGGCGGTGCACGCTGGAACTATTTAGCCGCCTGGGGCTACGCCGACGCCAAATACGGCCACGATGAAACCAAGACCAAGGAATTTATCAGTAAGCTGTTTAAAAACGTACCCGTGCTGGATACCGGCGCGCGCGGAGCAACTACGACTTTTGTGCAGCGCAATATAGGCGATGTGCTGATCAGCTGGGAAAACGAGGCTTTCCTCGCCGCGCAGGAAATGGGCAAGGACAAGTTCGATATCGTGGTTCCCTCGGTCAGCATCCTTGCTGAGCCGCCGGTGGCAATCGTGGAAAAGAATGCCAGTAAGAAAGGCACGCTTGAGCTGGCCACCGAATACCTGAACTACCTCTATTCCCCCGAAGCGCAGGAGCTGGCCGCTAAAAACTTCTACCGCCCGAGCGATCCGGCGGTGCTGGCCAAGCATGCTGAACAGTTCCCCACGATCAAGATGTTCACCATCACTGATTTCGGTGGCTGGAAAGAAGCCCAGAAAAAGCACTTTGACGACGGCGGCGTCTTCGACCAGATTTACGCCCGCTAATCTTAAAGATTCTTGGGGGAGGGGCATCACCCCTCCCTCTCGCCATTTACAAATAGCAAAATATAAAGTATACCCAGTGGTATAGAAAATTTTATGCCCAATATTGTAAAGCGGGCGTTGCGGCTTATATGCTAGCCGTTCATTCAGTAAGAGGCGTTTATGCAGTCATCCACCACTTGCCGGGTTTTACCGCTGCCTTTGGCTGCGGTTTCGGAATCGCTGCCGTTGCTGAATCTGCATGCCAGCCGCGCTGAAGTTCTCGCCTATTTCAAGAATACCTGGGCGCTCACCGAAATGCTTTTCACCGGCCTTGCCAGCGAAGAAGCCTTCTACCGCCGCCCCTATCACCAGCTGCGCCATCCGATGATCTTCTATTACGGCCACCCGGTAGCGCTCTATGTGAACAAGCTGCGCCTCGCCGGATTATTCGAAGGCCCGGTGGATGCCGAGCTGGAAAAACTGTTTGAAACCGGCGTCGATGAAATGCGCTGGGATGATCTGCACGAAGGTAGCCAGCATATCTGGCCGAAACTGGAGCGCGTGCGCGCCTACCGGGCGCAGGTTTATGCCATGATCTGCGAGCTGATCGAAACCCATCCGCTATTGGAGGAGCAACATCTGCCCGTCACGCAAGCATCACCGTTCTGGGCGCTGGTGATGGGTTTCGAGCATGAGCGCATCCATCTGGAAACCTCCAGCGTGTTGATGCGCGAACTGCCCATAGAATTCGTTCGCAAGCCCGCCGCCTGGCCGGATTATGCTGCAATGCAGCAAAATGCCTCCGCCGTTCCCGCTGAAGGCAAAGATTACCCCGCCAATGCCATGATTGACGTGGCCGCAACGCAGGTGCAACTGGGCAAGCCGCAGAGCTGGCCCAGCTTCGGCTGGGATAATGAATACGGCT
Source organism: uncultured Rickettsiales bacterium (assembly GCA_964409675.1). Taxonomy (GTDB): domain Bacteria; phylum Pseudomonadota; class Alphaproteobacteria; order Rickettsiales; family SXRF01; genus CAYMDD01. The sequence continues at coordinate 19,568 of CAYPEF010000001.1, forward strand.
ATGAGCGGCGCGATGTCATGCCTTTCCGCGCCTCGCGCGCGCTTATCAGCAACGGAGAATTCCACCGCTTCGTCGCCTCCGGCGGCTACGCCGAGGAGAAATACTGGGGTAAGCAGGGCTGGGCATGGCGGCGCTTCCGCAATACCAAATGGCCGAGCTTCTGGCTGCCCGACGGTCCGGCGGGCCTGCACCAGTACCGTTTGCGCACCGTATTCGAAATTATCCCCATGCAATGGGACTGGCCAGTCTGCGTCAATTACCACGAAGCCAAGGCCTATGCCGCTTGGGCCAGCGAGCGCGATAATGCTTCCTACCGTTTACTTTATGAAGCCGAGCATAACGCGCTGCGCGATGCTGCATTGCAGCAACATACTATAGACCCGGTAATGGAAGGCGCTAGCGCCTATAATTTCAATTTGAATACCGGCGCTGAAAGCCCGGTGAATGCCTATCCCGCCAACGATAAAGGCTTCCACGACACGCTCGGCAATGTCTGGCAATGGTGCGAAGATGCCTTCCAGCCGTTGGAAGGCTTCAAGGTGCACCCGTTCTACGACGATTTCAGCACCCCCTGCTACGACAACGAACACCAGATGATCCTCGGCGGCTCCTTCATCAGCACCGGCGACGAGGCAAGCATTTTCGCCCGCTTCCATTTCCGTCCGCATTTCTTCCAGCATGCCGGCTTCCGCCTTGCCGAAGGCGAAGTGGCCGCGCGTCTAAAAGGCAATGCTGTCTACGAAACCGGCACGATGGTGGACCGCTACATGCTGATGCACTGGGGCGAGCAGGCGGAAATCTGCGACCCCGCGCTCGGCCCGGTTTTCCCGCAAGCCGCCCACCTGCCGCTTATCTGCGCCGAGCTGGTGGCGAAATACGCCCCCTCCTTCGACCGCGCATTAGACTTAGGCTGCGCCGTAGGCCGCTCCAGCTTTGAGCTTGCACGCAAATTCACCCATGTCACCGGCATTGATTACAGCAAGGAATTCATCAATGCCGCCAGCGCGCTGCGCGCCACCGGCGAGCTGACCTACCAACGGCGCGACCAAGGCGAACAATTCACAGACCTCACCGCCCATGTCGATTCCGCCATCGACCGCACCCGCTTAACCTTCCGTCAGGGCGACGCCTGCGCGCTGCCGGATGATCTCTTCAGCTTCGATGCCGTACTGATGGCCAACGTCCTCTGCCGCCTGCCCGACCCGGCGCTGGCGCTGCGCCGCATGCAGGGCGAGCACGGGCTGGTGAAGCAAGGCGGTGTGCTAGTGATGACCACACCCTTTAGCTGGCTGGAGGAATATACGCCCAAGGATAAATGGCTGCGCGGCATCGGCGATATTCAGCGCATCCTCACCGAATTCGAGCTAGTGCACGAACAGGAAATCCCCTTCCTCTTCCGCGAACACCGCCGCAAATTCGAGTATATCATCACGAAGGCAAGCGTCTGGCGGCGGCGTTGAGATACGCCGCATTGCCGGGCGCATCCGCGCCGGTAATGGTGTTATTGCAGAAGATCCACGCTTCCCGCGCTGTTTGCTTATCCAGCCATTCCAATAACTCGTCCAGAAACGCCTCGCTGTAATTCCCTCTGAACCACGCATCGCTCCCATGCAGGCGGATATAGGCAAAGGGTGCGGTGAGCAGCAGCGGCGTGCGCCATGCTTTGACATGCGCAAGGCACAGCGCAATCCCGCGCTCGGCCAGCAGCGCATGAACTTCCTCCCGCTGCCAGCTTGCATGGCGGAACTCGAAGGAAAATGTCATATCATGCGGCAGCAGTGCCAGAAAATCCCGCAGTAGTCCTATATCACAAACAAGGCTTGGCGGCAGCTGGAACAGCACCGGCCCAAGCGTTTCGCCAAATACCCGGTAACGCGCCAGCGTCTCCTCCACCAGCGCCTCGCATCCGCGCAGGCGCTTTTCATGCGTAATGCCTTGAAACGCTTTCACAGCAAAGCGGAAACCTGCTGACACTTCGCGTCGCCAGCGCTCAATGGTATTGCCTTGTGGCGTGCGGTAGAAACTGCTGTTCAACTCCACCGCCGGAAAATGCCTGGCATAAAGCGCCAGCATCGAGCCTGCTTTCACGCCGGGCGGATAAAACACCTGCTTCCACTGCGAATAACTCCAGCCGGATGTGCCTGCGTATAATTGCATATGTCATTGTTTGCATGTTTGCCTGTCGTCCTCGGCGGCCCATGGGGCCGTCCGGGGACCCATTTATCCGCTTGTTCCAGCCGAGAGATGGGTCCCCGGATCAATGCTGCTCATTGCCCGAGGACGACAGATTATATAACCCCGAGTTTTTTGCCCGTCTTGGCAATTGCCTCCACGGCCCGCTCCACCTGCGCATCCGTCAGCGCCGCGCTGGCTTGCAGGCGCAGGCGCGCTGCCCCTTCCGGCACCACCGGGTAGCCGAAGCCGGTAACAAAAATGCCTTCCTCCAGCAATGCCTGGCTCAGGCGTATGGCAAGCGCCGTTTCGCCCACGATAATCGGCACAATCGCCGATTCGCCCTCCAGCGGATTGAACCCGCGCGACATCAGCCCGTCGCGCAGGCGCTGCGCCACTTGGTGCAACCGCGACACGCGCTCAGGCTCGCGCAGCATCACTTCAATCGCTTTCCCGGCGCTGCCGGCGATGGTGGCGGGCAGGGCGTTGGAGAAAATCTGTGGGCGCGACACCTGCTCCAGATATTCAATCAACACGCGCGGCCCCGCCACATACCCGCCCGCGGCACCGCCCAGCGCCTTGCCGAGCGTGCCGGTGGTGATGTGAATCTTCTCCATCAGCCCGTAATGCTCCGCCGTGCCGCGCCCGGTTTTCCCCATCACGCCGACGCCGTGCGAATCGTCCAGAATAATCGTGGCATCATAGGCTTCCGCCAACCGCACGATCTCCGGCAACTTCGCAATATCGCCTTCCATGCTGAATACGCCGTCGGTTACGATCAGGCGCAGGCGCGCCTCCTTCGCCGCCTTCAGTTTCTCCTCCAGGTCCGCCATGTCCGAATGCTTATACACGGCGCGTTTGGCCTTGCTCATGCGGCAGCCGTCGATCAGTGAGGCATGGTTCAGCGCGTCGCTGATAATGGCATCGGCCTCGGTGGTGATGGCGGGAATCAGCCCGGTATTGGCCGTCCAGCAGGAGACATAGGTGAGGGAGGCTTCGGTTTTGTGCAGCGCAGCAATCTGCTGTTCAATCTGCTCATGGATGGAAAACGTGCCGCAGATAAACCGCACCGATGCCGTACCCGCGCCGTATTGCTTCAACGCCGCAATGCCCGCCTCAATCACCTCCTTGTGATTGGCCAGCCCAAGGTAATTATTGGACGACAGCACCAGCGCATGCCCCGACTCCTCCATCTCCACCTCCGCATCCATCGGCCCTTCGATATGGCGGAAGGTTTTGAGGGTGCCGGATGCGCGCATGGCGGTTAGTTGCGTGGATAGTATATTTTCTAAATGGCTCATATGATACTCCTTCGTCATCGCCCGAATCGCGCAGCGATTATAGGGCGATCCATCTATCCTCCGCAAGCAGGCTACTTTATACTATCTCCATATATAAATCACGCCATTGCGAATTATTCACTTCAATCAGACGTATCTTCTGCTCACGCGTATATTTCTTCAGCCGCTTTTCACGCTGAATGGCGCTTTCCATGGTGCTGTGCTGCTCGAACCAGACCAGTAAATTACAGTCGTAGCGTTTGGTGAACCCGTCCACCATGCTTTCCCTGTGCTGCCAGCCTCGCTGAATAGGGTCGGAAGTAACACCGATATACAGCGTGCCGTTTTTCTTGTTAGCCATCATGTAAACGCATGGTTGCTTCATGAAGTTACTATTCCGCAATCAACACATAGTCATTTCAGATAAGCATTCGTCATCGCCCGAATGTTGCGCTGGCAACATGATAGGGCGATCCATGCCGCACCCTCCGCTGGATTCCCCTATAATCGCTACGCGATTCGGGGAATGACGAAAGATCAGATTTACTCCGCCCACTCCAGCACCACTTTCCCCGATTGCCCGGAGCGCATGGCGGTGAAACCTTCTTCATAGTCCCGGTAGGAAAACCGGTGGGTGATGATGGGCATCATGTCCAGCCCGCTTTCGATCATGGCGGTGAGCTTGTACCAGGTCTCGAACATCTGCCGCCCGTAGATGCCCTTCAGCGTCAGGCCTTTGAACACCACCTCATTCCAGTCGATGCCGGTTTTGCCGGGCTGAATGCCGAGCATGGCGATGCGCCCGCCGTTAGCCATGGCGGCGAGCATCGATTCCAGCCCCGCCGGGGTGCCGGACATTTCAAACCCGACATCGAACCCTTCCGCCATGTGCAGCCGCTGCATCACCTGTGGCAGCGTGTCTTGTTTCACATTGATCGCCGCCTTCGCGCCGAGTTTGCGGGCCAGCTCCAGCCGGTAATCATTAATATCGGTAATCACGATATGCCGCGCACCCATATGCTCGGCCATGGCCAGTGCCATTACGCCAATCGGCCCGGCGCCGGTAATCAGCACATCCTCGCCCACTAAGCTGAAGGAGTCGGCCACGTGCATGGCATTACCGAGCGGGTCAAAAATCGCAAAAATATCCAGCGGAATCGCCGGATTGCACGGCCATACATTCACTGCCGGCACGCTGATATATTCGGCAAACGCGCCGTTGCGATTGACACCGATCCCCACGGTATTGGGACATAAATGCCGCCGTCCTGCCAGGCAGTTGCGGCAATGGCCGCAGGTGATATGCCCCTCGGCAGTCACTAGGTCGCTTTCCTTATGCCCCTGCACCTGGCTGCCGACCTGCGCGATGCGCCCGACGAATTCATGGCCGATGACGGTGGGAACGCGGATGGTCTTCTGCGACCATTCATCCCAGTTATAGATATGCACATCCGTGCCGCAAATGCCGGTTTTCAGCACGCGGATCAGCACGTCCCCGGGGCCGCAGGCAGGCTCCGGCACGTCTTTCAATATAAGCCCGACGGAGGCTTCCGATTTCACGAGCGCTTTCATTACACGATTTTAACATGCAAGACGGGCTGTAGCAATGGAAGCTTCGGTATGATCAGCGTTAATGGTCAGGATAAATGCGTCCGCCGCATGGCTGAAAACACTGCTTTCGCTAATGGGCATAGCATGAATCCGCTGCCGGAATAGTATAACCATATGAAATGCAAATATACTTTAATTAAATAAAGTTAATTTGAAACTTCGCATGGAATTTTTACTATGCCGCGTTCTCGCCGAGTGCCGAAGTGTATGCAGGGCATAAAGGGAGAGTAAGTATTAATTTTAATGCATGCCGCACAAGGATAGAAGGTACAGCCCGTTATGGTCATCAGCAATAAGCGCGAAATGTGGTTCACCGGTATCAGCCTCACGCTGACCATTGGGCTGATGGCGGGGCTGTTTCACAGCATCGGCTCCAGTGCCTATGGTGCCTATCAGACCGGCGACCATAAGCTGCTGATTGAATCCATCGTATTTGCGGTGGCCATCTTCTTTATCTGCTACGGCAATCTGCTCTACCAGACCTGCCTGCTTGGCTATTATAAGCGCCGCCAGCAGCACCGCCCGGCCAGCCGCGAAGCGCTGGAAGCCATCTATGACGCCCCCGCCGCGCCGGCGCTGACCGTGTTGATCCCCTCTTATAAGGAAGAGCGCTCCGTGGTCTGGCAGACCATGATGTCCGCCGCCCTTTCCGAATATGCGCAGAAAAACATCGTCCTGCTGATCGACGACCCCTACCAGCCGAAAGCTGCTGAAGACCGCGCCAAGCTGGAAGACGCCCGCCGCATCCCGCAGGAGTTGCAATCCCTGTTCGACGCGCCGCTTGCCCATTACCGCGGCGAGCAGGAAGCCTTCCGCGCCCGCATGAACAGCTCCGCCGCCGATATGGGCGATGAATTAAGCCGAATCGCCTCGCACTATACCGGCGTTGCCAACTGGCTGGAGCGCGCGGCGGAAGAATTCATGGACGGCCGCGCCATCCACCTGCTGTCGCATGCCGACCGTTTCTATATCGAATCCATCATCCTTGCCCCGGCCCGTAAGCACCGCCAGCGCGCCGCCGAGCTGCGCACGCTGCTGGGCGAAGGCGAGCTGCTGGACCGCGCGGCGATGGAGCGCGAATATGCCCGCCTGGTGAGCCTGTTCAACATCCGCTTTGCCAGCTTCGAGCGCAAGAAATACGTCAATCTCTGCCATGAAGCGAATAAAGCGATGAACCTCAACAGCTATATCGGCCTGATTGGCCGCTACTGGCGCGAGGTGGAAACCGCGCAGGGCTGGGAGCTGCACCAGTGCGGCATAAATGAAGCCAACATCGAAATCCCTTACGCCGATTACGTCAACACCATCGATGCCGATAGCGTGATGCTGCATGATTACGTGCTGCGCATGATCCACCTGATGGAAACTCCCGGCAATGACCGTCTGGCGGTGATCCAGTCCTCCTGCTCGTCCTTCCCCGGCTGCCCGAAAGGCCTTGAGCGCACGGCAGGCGCCGGTATCGACGTGCAGTTCCTCACGCACCAGGGCTATACCTGGTGGGGCGCCACCTTCTGGGTGGGCGCCAACGCCATGCTACGCCGCGCCGCGCTGGAAGACATCCGCGAAGTGCGCATGGAAAACGGCCATGAAGTGGCGATCTACATCCAGGACCGCACCGTCATTGAAGATACCGAATCCACTATCGACCTCGTGGAAAAAGGCTGGAAGCTGCACAATTACCCCGACCGCATGACCTTCAGCGCCACCCCGCCCGATTTCGGCTCGCTGCTGATCCAGCGCCGTCGCTGGTCGAATGGTGGCCTGATCATCGTGCCGAAGCTGATGAAATATTTCTGGCGCGCCCCCAAGAACCTTGCGCTCGCCAAGGAAATGTTCATGCGCTTCTATTACCTAAGCGGCACCACCACCGCCTGCGCTGCCGCCGTGCTATTCTTCAGCTACCCGTTCACCCCGGTGCTGAACACCGTCTGGCTGCCGCTCTCCACTGTGCCGATCTTCCTGCTCTATGCCCGCGACCTGCGCAACGCCGGCTACGGCTATGCGGAAGCCCTGCGCGTTACCGCGCTGAACCTGATGCTGTTCCCGGTGATGCTGGGGGGCGTGTGCAAGCAGTTCCAGCAGATGGTCACCGGCAAGAAAATCCCCTTCTGCCGCACGCCGAAAATCACTGGCCGCACGGCAGCGCCCGCGCTCTATTCGCTGGTGGAATTCATGCTGCCGATTGCCTTCCTCGGCTTCGCCGTCAACCATGTGGAGCATCACCGCATTCCGCACGCGATCTTCGCGCTGATAAACGCCGGCGCGCTGCTATACACGCTGGTGTTCTTCGTGGGCATCCGCGAGGCAGTGGAAGATATCCTCGCCGGCCTGCGCCTGCGCAAGCCCGCCCCCGTGCGCACCGCCGAAATCATCCACATGCCCACCGTGCAGGACCTCTCCGCCACCCTTACCGGCGTACGCAAAAGCGCCTAAACTAACGCCTCCTTTCTTCGGTAGAAAGGGGGGGCGCTGCTTCCCATCCCTGTCATTCCCGCCTGCGCGGGAATGACAAGAGGGGGAGGGGTGCGCAATAAAGCGGGCTTGCGCTTGTAATAATGAAAAGAAGTGTTGCCTTACGCCTCTGTCGCCGGCGCAGCATTCTTCCACGCGGTCAGGATGTTCTGCATATAGTTATTCGCCTTGGCCTGTCGCTTGGCGGCTTCCTGCGAAGGATCGATGCCGGGGCTATCCTTGCCGCTCAGCGCATCCAGCAGGAGCTGCGTGGTGTTGATGCTGGCCACCTGGTCCTTGGCCGAGAGCTGGTCGGGCGCGAGGCCGGCGGCTTTCAGCTCATCCTGGAGCCTGTTATAGTTCTCCTGCGTCACTGGCAGGTTTTTGTATTTTTGCAGGATGTCTTGTAGCTTCTGCTGGTCGGCGTTGCTTAAGGCAAAGCCTTCATTACTACCGCTGATGGCACTGTCATGGTTCAGCCCGCTTAAATATTGCTGCGCCTGCGGGCTTAGGGAGAGCGTATAGGCGCTATCATCCGAGGCGAAGGTCGGCACGCTCGCGGGTGAGGTGACGCTGGTGCCATTGGTTAAGCTATTGGGGGTAATCGGGTAATATTGCCCGCCATACAGGCTGGAATTGCTGATGGTGCTCATAGGCTTATCCTGTTGCGAAGTAAAACACCTTCATTATTAAGCAAAAACTGTGCCGAACAAGGCGGATAAATCTGCCCAAAGCCATTAAAGCAGATCAATATTTAGTTGCTAAAAATTAACTAATGTTTGCTATTTTAATAGATCATACATTAACGAGGGGCGCATGGGCGGATTAAAGCGGTTGGGCGTATATTGCATCATCATCGGCGCGGCCATCACGGCTTCGCTGGCGCAAGCCAGCGCCGAAAGCGTATCCGCGCGCACCCCGGAAGCGCGCTTCGCCGAGCGCCGCGCGCTGGTGGCCAGCATGACCGACATGACGCTGAGCGTATTGCAGGATCAGAAGAAAAGCTTCTCCGACCGCGAGGAAACCCTGAAGCGCGGTATTGCCGGCATGGTCAATATCGACTGGATCGCCAAGTTCGTCCTTGGCGTGGCGTGGCGCAGCGCTACCCCGGAGCAGCGCGAGCGCTACACGGCGCTGTACGGCGATTACCTGATTAAAATGTACATCGCCAATTTCGCGCAAAACAGCAGCCGCAAGGTTGCCGACATGAAAATCGTCGGGCTGGACAATAGTGAAGACGACCGCTTCACCGTGCGCACCGAAGTACTGCTCTCCACCCGCGAGACGCTGAAGGTCAATTATCTGGTCAGTGACCAGCCGGATGACCATCGTATCCTGGACATCACCATCGAAGGCGTAAGCCTGCTCACCTCGCACCGCGCCGAATTCAGCCAGATCGCCGCAGCAAGCGGCGTCGGCGGGGTGATTCATACGCTGGAGCAACTGGTGCAGGCGGACAAGCCCCCCATGCAATTATCCAGCGCGATGTAACGCGGCAAATCTTAACGCGCTCTATATGCCGGGCGTCCAGCCGCTAGTTCGCTCCATTGGCCCATAATACGCGATTGATTCGGCTGCCGGTCCCACCAGTCTTCTCCACCTTGGGTGCGACCGGGACGTTCCATTTGTTCGCCTTGATTGCGTACGGTGGTATGATTCTGAGCTTCCTGGTTTCTCTCAGTCCGTTCCAGTTGTTCTGCCTGATTCGGGCCGGGGTCCAGCATTTCCCTACCTTGCGGTTTATCCTGAATTTCTTCATGCATTGCCTTTTCTCCCATACATGGAGCGGCATACTGCATACGCGGCTGCAATTGTAAAGAAATTAAAGCTTAAATTAATGATTAATGAGGAATTTTGCTGAATTCCGCCTCGATAATCACCTCTACCTCGTCACCCACGCCCATAGTGGAGCCGGGAGCGGGAATGCCGTAGCTCACGCCGAATTCCGAGCGTTTCAGCACCCCTTTCGCCGAAAACCCGATGCGCGGGTTTGGGTCCATCGGGTGGCCGGCATAGCCGCCGTTGAATGTGGTATCGAGATCCACCGGGCGGCTGACGCCGTGCAAGGTAAGCTCGCCGTGGATGCGCGCGCTGTTCGGGCCGGTCAGCTTCACGGAGGTGGAGCGGTAGGTGAGCTGAGGGAACTGCTTGCTGTCCAGCCATTTATCTCCCAGCAGCTCGGCGTTGAAATCGAGCGTGGCCTTATCAGGATAATCGGTTTCCAGCGAAAGCGGGTCGATGCTGGCGCTGACGCTTGAGAGGGCAGGCTGCGCGGGGTCGAAATGCAGCCTCGCATCAAAGCGCGTGAAGCGGGCGGTATAGTGCGAAAACCCCATATGGCTCACGCGGAAAATCAGGCTGGCATGCGCTTTATCCAGCGCATATTCCCCCGCCGGTGCTTCGGTGGCAACCGGAATGATGGCGGCGTCGCCGGCATAGGCGAGGGTGGGCAGGGATGCGGCAAGTGCGCAGGCAAGTAGGCGTTTCATATGTTCGTTCCTTTTGTGACCACTTCTTCCAGATTGCGCAGTCCCTGGTCGAACTGCTTTCCCACCATCTTTTCGCAGTTCATGATCAGGCCCATCAGCTTGCTGATGAAATTCTTCCTTCCTGCCATGCTCCAGGTAACCAGCGTCTGCTGTCCTTGCGGCATGAACGCGAATTCCGCCGTGTTGGTGGCCTTGAAGGGCTTCAGGAAATCCAGCCGCAGCCGCACCAGTTCGACGGGCGTGCTTTCGGTGATCATCATCGCGCCTTCGCCGACCTTGCTATTGCCCGCCCAGCGCATGATTGCGCCCGCCCCTTCTTTGGGGCCGGCGAAGTCGTTCTTCGCGTTCGGATCCAGCCGCGCCCACGGCGACCATGCATTCCAGCGGCGCAGATTATTCACCTGCTCGTATAATGCCTGCGGCGGCGCAGAGATAAGGGCGCTGCGCGAGACGCGGAATTCATCCGCCTGCATGGCGGCGACGGCGGCAAGGATAACCGCACCGATCAGCGCCATGAAAAGAAAAGTGATCATGAATGCACCCCGCAGAAAAATTTAAGCCCTACGTTAGTGAAATAAACGTGATTTACAAGTGCTTATTTATCTGCCGTTTCCTGATCCACCCATGCCAGATATTCCGGGCTCCCGCCGCTTGGCTTCCAGGTGACGATGCATGGGCAGCGGTAGGGATGCAGCTGTTTTACTCTAGCAATAATTGCGTCGGCATGTCTCTCAACGGATTTGGCGATTAACGTCACTTCCGTCGCTGTTTCAATTTTTCCTTCCCAGCGATAGACCGATTCAATGCCGGAATAAATATTCGCGCAGGCGATCAGCCGCGCCTCCAGCAGCGCATGCGCAATTTCGCTTGCCGCTTGCGCATTTGGAAAAGTGATATACACTATGATGGCTTGCATGTATTTATATATAGGAAACATATGCCGTGCGCTGCTACTAAAAAAGCGCCTTACGGCTAAATGCTGAACCAGATGTGCCCTCTTTAGAAAAGGTATAAATATGAAACGCTATGGCCTGACCCTCTCCATGCTGGTATTCCTCGCCGCCTTGCCGGTGTCGCCGCAGGCTGCCACCACCGCACCGGCGGCAACCAGCGCAAATCCGGCTGCCAATGTGCCAACCCTGCCGCATTTCAAAGGTGCGCCCAAGTCGCGTAAAGAACAGATCGATCGCCTGAAAGCGACCACGGCGGCATTTGAAAAAATGACCGATGCGCAGTGGTCCGCCATGCAGCAGCAGCACGAAGCCAAAAAGGCGCATGCCCGGGAAATGCGCCAAGCCAGAATGAACCAGCGCCGCCAGGCTTCCGCTGGCGCGCAGAAGCCGCAGGTTCCGGCTCCGGCTCCGGCTCCGGCTCCGGCTCCGGCTCCGGCTGCGGCAACGCCAGCCGCGCCTGCTCCGGCGGCGCGCTAAACTATTCCCGTCAAGCAGCGTCTGCCGCTGCGCTGGTATAATGGCGGAACACGTCCTCCAGGCTGGCCTGGTGGGTGGTAATGTCGCGGATGGAGCAGCCGGAGCCGGCAATAGCGCTTAGAATATCCTGGATGCTGTCTTGGTTGGATTTATAGTTCACCTGTAAACTCCCCTCCGGTGTGACGCTGGCGTCGAAACGGCGCAGATTATCGGGCAGGGAGGTCAGCGGCGCATTAGGCACCACCACCAGCTGCTTGGCGTCGAACTGGCGCATCAGCGCCGCCTTGCTTTCTCGGGCGATCAGTCGGCCATGATTGATAATTGCCACCGTATCGCACAGCTCTTCCGCTTCTTCCAGATAATGGGTCGTCAAAAGCACCGTAGTGCCGCTGGCATTGAGTTGCTTGACATACTCCCATAATTGCGTGCGTAGCTCTACGTCCACGCCGGCGGTCGGCTCATCCAGAATCAGCACTTTTGGCGCATGCACCAGCGCCTTGGCCACCAGCAGGCGGCGGCGCATACCGCCCGATAGGCGCCTTGCATGAATATCGGCCTTGTCGGTCAGCCCCAGCGCGTCTATGATTTCCTGCGTGCGGCGCTTGGCCTTCGGCACGCCGTAATACCCGGCATGGATATCCAGCGCCTCGCGCACGGTGAAGAATGTATCCAGGATTAATTCCTGTGGCACCACGCCGAGCGAAAGTCGGGCACTTCGCATATCGCTGATAATATCATGCCCGCAAATGCTCACCGTGCCGGAGCTTTTCAGTACTAGCCCGGCCATGATATTGATCAGCGTGGACTTCCCCGCCCCATTTGGCCCCAGCAGCCCGAAAAACGATCCCCGCGGAATCTCGAGCGTAATGCCCTTCAACGCCTCCTTGGACTGTCCTTTTTTATCAGTATAGGTTTTTTTTAAATCATGAATGGCAACGGCAGGAGCGGACATGGTGGATAATCATTGATTCAGGCACTGGTTCAGGAAAGGCACCACTCTACCGCTTTCCCGGCATGAAGCAAGGTGCTATCGAACAATGGCGCGGGCGTATGGTTCTGCCCGATCAGCAACCCGATTTCCGTGCAGCCGAGAATGATGCCTTCCGCGCCCTGCCGCTGCAACTCGTCAATCGCTTGCATGTAGGTGGCGCGCGAATCCTCGCGGATGATGCCGCGGCATAATTCTTCGAAGATGATGCGGTTGATTTCAGGCCTTGCATCTTCAAGCGGTGTCAGCAGTTCAATGCCGAACCGCTCCTGCATCCGCTCGCGGTAAAACGGCATCTCCATGGTAAAGCGCGTGCCGAGCAGCCCTGCCTTGTGCATGCCTCGCCTTTGCAGTGCCTCTGCCGTGCTGTCAATGATATGCAGCAGCGGCAGCTTCACTTCTTCCTCAATCGCATCGGCCATCAAATGCATGGTATTGGTGCAGATGACAATGGCCTCTGCCCCGGCAGCTTTTAAACACTGCGCGGCGTTCACCATCAGGCGTGTCGCCTGTTCCCAGTCACCTTTTGCCTGCAATGGAGCAATCTCCGCCATGTCAAAGCTGTAGAGTGCTAACGGGGCCGAGTGCAGCCCGCCTAGCCGTTCACGCACGCCTTCATTAATCAGCCGGTAGTAGACCGCTGTTGATTCCCAGCTCAATCCTCCGATCAACCCAAGTGTACGCACTATTTCTTCTCCGGCGCATACGGATTCTTCGATTTGCGGATTTTCATCCGCAACGGGACGCCGGGGAGATTGAAATATTCACGCAGATCATTGGTTAAATAGCGCAGATAATGCTCCGGCACGTCAGAGAGGTTGGAAAATAGCGTAAAGGTCGGTGGGCGGGTTTTGGCTTGCGTGATATAGCGCAGCTTCAGTCGCCTGCCATCGATCAGCGGCGGCGAGTGACGGGAAAGCGCATCCTCCAGCCAGCGGTTGAGCGGCGCGGTGCCGATATGCGTGTTCCAGATGTCATAGGCGTGGAACGCCGCGCGCATCAGCGCGTCCAGCCCGCTGCCTTTCAGGCCCGAGAGTTCCACCACTGGCAGGCCGCGCAAATGCGGCAGCGCCGTTTGCAGCTTGTCCTGGATATGCTGGCGCACGGCTTTGACGTCGCTCACCTGGTCCCACTTGTTCACCGCCAGCACCAGCGCCCGTCCCTCCTGCTCCACCAGTGAGGCGATGGTGACGTCCTGCTTCTCCAGCGGTTGCGCTGCATCCACCACCAGCACCACCACCTGTGCGTACTGAATGGCGCGGAGACTGTCGGCCACCGCCATTTTCTCCACGGCACTGTCGATATGGGTGCGCCGCCGCATGCCCGCCGTATCCACCAGCCGGATTTCGCGCCCCTTATAGGCGAAAGGCACGGCAATGGCATCGCGGGTGATGCCCGCTTCCGGCCCGGTCAGCAGCCGGTCCTCGCCGAGCAGGCGGTTGATCAAGGTGGATTTGCCCGCGTTCGGGCGACCTACGATGGCGAGTTGCAGGATGCCATCGGGCGCTTCCTCGTTGTCTTCTTCCGTTTCTTCCGGGACGGAAGCAAAGGGAGCCAGCGCCTCGTATAGCTCGCCCATTCCCTCATTATGTGCGGCGGAAATCGCCACTGGCTCGCCGAAGCCGAAGGAATAGGCTTCCAGCAGCGTGGTATCCGCTGCCTTGCCTTCGGCCTTATTTACCACCAGCACGATTTTCGCGCCCTCTTTGCGCAGATGCTGCGCGAAATGCTTGTCAATCGGTGTAATCCCGGCGCGGCCATCGATCAGGAACAGAATCACATCCGCCTCACGCACGCCGCGCAGCGTCTGCTCGGTCATGCGCGCCTGCAAGCTGGTGTCCTCGGCTTCTTCCAGCCCGGCGGTATCGAAGAGGGTAAACTCCAGCGGGCCGATATGCCCCAGCCCCTCGCGTCGGTCGCGCGTCACGCCCGGCTGGTCATCGACCAGCGCGAACTGGGTACCGGTCAGCCGGTTGAACAGGGTGGACTTGCCCACGTTCGGGCGTCCGGCGATGGCGACTTTCAGCATGGCATTCAGCGCAGGGCGTGCAGCGTGGAATCCTGCGTCACCAGGTACATGGCGTTGCCGGAAAGAACCGGCGCGCTAAAGACGCCGTCAGGAATCGAGATCACCGGCTCCGCCTTGCCGTCCATGGCGCTGAATACGCGCAACTCACCGTTGGCTCCGGCCACATAGATTTTTCCGCTGGCCAGCACCGGGCCGCTCCAGTGATAAGGATCAATTTTCTTATCTTCATTTTTATAGCGCGGCAGCGGCGCGGTCCAGTAGACGCGGCCATCCATGCGGTTGAGCGCCATTAGCACCGCGTCGGGCGTGATGAGAAACACCGCATTGCCCGCTACCCACAGCGGCTCCGGCGAACTCACTGTCTGCTCCCACACGCGCTGGCCATTATCCAGCCGGTACGCGCCCAGAATCCCGGCATTGCTCACTACGTAGAGCGCATTCCCCACGATCACCGGGTCGCTGCCGATATCGCTGAACAGGCCGGTGGCGTTGGTGCGCCGCGTCTGGCTTAAGCTATCCGCCCAGATTTCCTTGCCGGTTTCGGAAGAAAGCACGTAAATCTCGCCGGAGGAGTAGGGGGCCGCCACCACGTCGCGCGCGAGCGACGGTGAGGCATGCGAGAGGAAGCTCGCGCCTTCATCAATGCCGCGGTGGTTCCACAGCACCGATCCGTCGCGGGCGTTGAGCGAGAACATCTGGCTGTCGATGGTGACGATGAAGAGGCGGCTGGAAACGATTTTCGGCGCCGAGCGCACCGGGATATTCAGCGGCTGCCGCCATAATTCGCTTCCGTCTTCGGCCTTGAACGCGGCAACCAGCCCTCGGCCCGACACGGCATACACCACGCCATTATCATAGGCGAGGCCGCCGCCCAGCATCTCATCCTCATCCTTATCCGCCACTCCCGGCGACACCCAGCGCACCGAGGAAACGTTATTCGCGTCATGCGCCGAAACCGCGCCGGTGGAATCCATGGCGAACACGCTGCCGCCGCCGGTGACGGGTGCGATGGCAAAGCCGCGCGTAAACGCATTGCCCTTGCCGATACGGGCGGAAGCGCGGCTGCTTAAATTACCGCTCTGCTTGGGATGCCCCACAGCGGACGCCCCATTGCCACCATGCTCCGGCCAGCTCTCGATGGGCGCAGCCGCCGGCAATTCAATCGGCGTGCCGGCCAGTGAACTGTCAGCTTGCAAGGTGGTGTCGCGCTCGGCCAGCACCGCTAGGCGCTCGCCCGGCAGTTTGTCTTCTTCCTTCTTGGTCCCGCCCATCCAGCTGGGCAGGCTGCTGCAAGCGGCAAGGGTGAGGGAAAGTGAAATCAGGCATAAACTTGGCAGGCGGAGGGCGGCCATGGGGGTCACTCCTTGGTGGGGGAAGCGGCGGGCGTGGAATCGGCGGCAAGGTAAGCGGCGATCATCCCGGCGCGGTCGCGCACCGGGGTAGGGGCTTCGGCGGCATCGCGTAAAGAAGCAAAGCGCTTCTGCGCCTGAGCCATATCTTTATCTTGTACCGCCTGCCAGGCATGCAGCTCGGCTTGGGTATAATAGAAGGGCGCTTTGCTATCCGTTGGCAACGCTTGTTTCGCATCACTTGCCTGCATGGCATGGCTGCGCGCCAGCGCGCGGAGTCCCGCATCCACGCCGGACGCATCGGCAATGCGCTGGTACTGCGCGGTGGCCTTGGCCTTATCGCCCTTTTCCATCAGCGACGCCGCATAGCGCAAAGAAGCAATGGCGGTGGTGTTATCCATGCGCCCGCCCGCGAGCGCCTCCAGATTCTGCCCGCTGGCAGGAGCATCCAGCGCCGTGAGCAGGGCGCTGGTCTGGCTGATGGCCTGCGAGCGCTGGTAATGCTTCCAACCAACACCAAGCGCCGTGCCAAGCACAACCGCCACGCAGCCGCCGATCACCAGCGTGCCGTAACGACCCCACCAGACGCGAAGCTTCTCGCGCTGGAGGTCTTCTTCCAATTCTCTGATAAACTCATCCATGGCGGCGCATCATACTGATTGGGAAAAATACCGCAATCGGGATTTGTAGTGCTGGAGGGGCGGATTTCCCTCCCCGTATCCTTACATCCCCTGCGGATGCCCGTCATCCCCGCAGAAGGCAGGGATGACGGGTTTTAAAGCCTTAGGAGGGGAGCGCCATGAGCCTATCAATAATTCTTATGCTTGGACGCGCTTTCGTCCAGCTTTTTGCCGCCGGCCTGGATATCCTCGCCGAGGCCTTCCATGGTGTTGCAGGAGGCAAGCGCCAGCATGGCGGCAAGCAGGCCGAGCGGCAGCAGTAACGATGCTTTCTTCATATGTATCCCCAATGATATCAAATGGTTTTGGATAATAAACGCAACAGGCGCCACGCTTAAGCGTGACGCCTGAAAAAAGCGCAAGCCGAAGAGGACGTCAAGCGCTACCAGCTATTCTCCAGAATCGCGCCGGTTAAAAACCGCTCCGCTTCCAGCGCCGCCATGCAGCCGGTTCCGGCGGCGGTCACGGCCTGGCGGTAGATTTTATCCTGCACGTCCCCGGCGGCGAACACCCCCGGGATATTGGTGCGCGTGGTGCCGGGCTTGGTGTGGATGTAATGGTCCTTATCCAGCGTCACCTGCCCCTTGAACAGCTCGGTATTCGGGCTGTGGCCGATGGCGATAAAAGCTCCGTCCACCTTCAGCTCGGAAAACGCGCCGTTTTGCGTATCCCGAAGCTTCAGCGTAGTCAGCGAAGGCGGATTATCCGTGCCGAGGAATTCCTCCACCGTTTTGTTCCACAGCACCGAGATATTGGCGCTGTTAAACAGCCGCTCCTGCGCGATCTTTTCCGCTTTCAGCGAATCGCGCCGGTGGATCAGCGTCACCTTGGAGGCGATATGCGAGAGATACAGCGCCTCTTCCACCGCGCTATTGCCGCCGCCGATCACCGCTACTTCCTTGCCTTTGAAGAAAAACCCGTCGCAGGTAGCGCAGGCCGAGATGCCGAACCCGGCATAGGTTTTCTCGCTCGGAATATCCAGCCAGCGCGCCGTCGCCCCAGTGGCGATGATCACGGAATCGGCAGTATAGGTATCGCCGGATTCCCCCTCGCACGTAAAGGGGCGCTTGGAAAAATCCACCTTGGAAATGGTATCATCCATGATCTGCGTACCCACATGCGCCGCCTGCTTTTCCATCTGCTCCATCAGCCACGGACCCTGCACGGCATGTTCGAAGCCGGGATAGTTCTCTACGTCGGTGGTGATGGTCAGCTGTCCGCCGGGTTGCAGCCCGCGCACCATCATGGGTTTTAACGAAGCGCGCGCGGCGTAAATCGCAGCGGTGCAGCCGGCAGCGCCGGAGCCGATAATGAGGACTTTAGTGTGATGCGTGGCCATGATCATGTTCTTTCATCTCGGTAGTCGGAGTGGTATTCTGGGTGCCGAGCCAGCGCTGCATCAGGCGGATTTCCTGCCCCTGCGAGCGGATAATATCCCAGGAAAGCTGGCGGAGCATGGGGTCGCGTCCGTATTTCAGCTCAATCTCCGCCATGTCCACCGCTCCCTGATGGTGCGGGATCATCCCGCGCGCGAAATCCACATCCGCGTTGCCGGTGTATTGGATCATCATCGCATGGTGCATTCGATCCATGCTGTCTTTCCACAGCGGGACGGCAGGCGAATTGGGATTGCGGAATACATTGCCGCGCGTATCCAGCCAGTGGCGCATGCGGGCAATTTCCAACTCCTGGTTATATTTGATAAAACCCGCCAGCTCACGGATAGCCGGGTCCTTACCGTATTTCAGCTCAATCTCCGCCATGTCCACCGCTCCCTGATGGTGCGGGATCATCCCGGCGGCGAAATCCGTATCGGGGTCGCCGGTATAGGCAATCATCATGCCCTGATGCATCCGCTCCATCGACGCATCATAGGCGGCAGAAGGCGAGGCGGGCGCATCATGCATCATGCAGGCATGCGAGGCGGTGGAAAATAATAATGGGGCTAATATAGATACAAAGACTTTATACATACTTTTCACTCTGGTGCTTTCTGTATGATTATAAAATTGATAAATCAAAAATGGTGTTTAAATAGCCAGTTCTGGATTGTGTTATTTTCTCTTTCGCGTAAATGAATAGTGCTTTGAGCCGTTTTTCTTAAAAAATCATCGCAGCCATATTTCAATTCAAGATTAGCTAAATCTATAGCGGCTTGATTATACGCGGTCATTACATAAGCAAAGTCCTTGTCGCCATCGCCGCTTAAATGTTGTCCCATGCTTTGTTCCATGCGGTTTTGAATTTTTATTAAATTATATATAATTTCAGAAGATTGAGGATGCTGAATATTGCCTTCGGAGTTCTGATGTGCAAAACCTTTTACTTTAAGCCATTCATTTAATTTACGATTCTCTATGTAACTGAAGCTTTGAAGGTAATCAATATTAGCTGCTAATTTGCGCATCTCATCATCGTTACCATATTGCAGTTCTATCCATGCAAGATGTGACGACTCTTTATAATGGTGTATAAGTATATTGGCAAAATCTGTATCAGGATCGCCTAAATACCCTCTTGGAGCGTCTGTATGTATGACGGTGATCGCGTTTCTATAGGCTTCGGCAGATGAATTGGTTCCGATAGAATAGCCCGTTATGGGGCGAAAACTTGGGTCAGCTTCTTTTTCATAGGGATTGGAAGCGCATGAAGCAGTAATAAGTGGGGCTAAAGCTATTAGCGTTCTTATCAATGCCAATTTGCGCATGAATTTTCTCTGAATTATCTGGATGAAAAGGAGGTGGGCAGCATGCTATATCCTAATTAGCTTTAACATGCTGTCCACTAAGTCTTTACAGCTTCGTCGCATTGTTCTTCAGATACTTCGCTACGCCTTCGGGATTGGCGTTCATGCCTTCATCGCCGCGGTTCCAGCCGGCGGGGCAGACTTCGCCATTTTCCTCGTGGAACTGCAGCGCGTCCACCATGCGGATGGCTTCGTCCACGTTGCGACCCAGCGGCAGATCGTTCACCACCTGGTGGCGCACGATGCCCTTGGCGTCAATCAGGAACGAACCGCGCAGCGCCACGGCGTTGCCGAGCAGCACGTCGTAATTGCGGGCGATATCCTTGGTCAAATCGGCTACCAGCGGGAACTGGATATTGCCGATACCGCCTTTTTCCACCGGCGTATTTTTCCACGCCAGGTGTGTAAAGTGCGAATCCACCGACACGCCGATTACTTCGGTTTTGCGCAGCTTGAATTCCTTGATGCGGTTATTAAACGCAATAATTTCCGACGGGCAGACGAAGGTAAAATCCAGCGGATAGAAAAACAGCAGCCCAAGCTTGCCCTTGAGATAGCTCTTTAAATTAAAATTTTCCTCAATGGAATTATCCGGCATTACCGCCTTTGCGGTAAAATCCGGGGCTTCCTTGCCGACCAGTACGCTCATGATGCTCTCCTTAGCGTTAAGTGAAAAAACATATTTCGCCCGCTAATATAGGCGCCTGAGCATCGGTTGCAAGGCCGCCGATCCGGGCGCGGGCGCAATTTTTAGGTTGTATCATGGGGGAATTGGTTTAACCTCCGAGGCCTTATGAAAATTTTAGAGCATTATCGCTGGCGCAGGCCGCAGCTGGTTCCGCTGGCGTTCATTATACTGGCTACTATCACGCTGCTTACGCTTGGCATCTGGCAGGTGCAGCGCCTGCAATGGAAGCAGGGCGTGATCGCGCAGATCGAGCAGATGCGCGCGCAGCCACCGCTTGACCACCTGCCGCACGATGCGCAGGCGCTCAGCGCGCTCGAATTCCACCCCGCCCGCCTGACCGGACGGTTCGATGCCAGCCATGTGCTGCACCTGACCGGAAGCTTTAAAGGCGTCTCCGGCTATTACCTGCTGATGCCGCTCACGCTGGAAGATGGGCAGGTGGTGCCGGTCAGCGTTGGCTTCGCGCCGCAGCGCACGGAACTGCCGGTCTTTATCCCTTCGGGTGTGCAGCAAGTCACCGGCGTGCTGCGCCGCCCCCGCGAGCAGCGCTTCTTTGCCCCGCACAACCAGCCGGAGAAAAATATCTGGTTCTATGAGGACATGCCTGCCATGCGCCTTGCGTTCGGATTGCCGGAAGCCACGCCGCTTGCGCCGATAGTGCTGGCCGTCACCGAAAAGCTGCCTGCGCAGCAAAGCACCTATCCGCTGCCGCACAATGCTGAAATACTGGTACGCAACGACCATCTCGGCTATGCCATCACCTGGTTTTCGCTGGCGCTGGCGGGTATCGTGATGTTCATCGTCTATCACCTTGAGCGAAAGCTCGCCGCATGAGCGCCTATGCCCAGCTGGAGGCGGAGTTCCGCCGCCTAAGCGCTCTGCGCGGCGCATCGAGCATGCTGCAATGGGACGCGGCCACCATGCTTCCCTCCGGCGCCGCCGAGGTGCGCGGCGAACAGCTGGCGGCGCTCAGCGAAGTGGCGCACGCCATCATCACCGCTCCCCGGCTGGCTGACCTGCTGGCGGAAGCTGCACACGAACAGCTGGAGCCATGGCAACAGGCGAATGTGCGCGAAATGCAGCGTGCCTACACCCATGAAAACGCCCTCCCGGCCACACTCGTCGCCGCCATCACCCGTGCCGCCAGCGCCTCGGAAATGGCATGGAGAAAGGCAAGGAAAAATAATGATTTCAAAGGATACGCTCATCATCTTAAAGCAATGGTTGAGCTGACCCGTGAAGCCGCCTCCGCCAAGGCCGAAGCGCTGGGCCTCTCGCCCTATGACGCGTTAATCGACACATTCGACCCCGGCAGCCGCAGCGCCGAAATTGATATTATTTTCGACGACCTCGCCACCTTCCTGCCCGGCTTCACCGCGCAAGTGCTGGAGCGCCAGCGCTCCCGGCCCGCGCCTATCCTGCCGGAAGCAGATCTCCCGGCATCGGCCCAGAAAGCCCTTGGCACCATGCTGATGGAAAAGCTCGGCTTTGACTTCACCCGTGGGCGGCTTGATGAAAGCGCTCACCCTTTCTGCGGCGGCGTGCCGGGTGACGTGCGCCTGACCACCCGTTATAGCGAATCCGAATTCCTGCAAGGTTTGTTCGGTGTCATTCATGAAACCGGCCATGCCGTCTATGAAATGCAGCTGCCAGCGCAATGGCGCGGCCAGCCGGTAGGCGAGGCGAGGGGCATGAGTGTGCATGAAAGCCAGTCGCTCTTTTTTGAAAAACAAATCGGCCACAGTCCGGAATTCTTCCGCTTCCTGGCGCCGTTGATCCGGCAAGCCTTCAACGTCTCCGGCCCTGCCTGGGAGCCGGAAAATCTGAGCCGCCTTGCCAACCAAGTGCAGCCCGGCCTGATCCGCGTCCATGCCGATGAAGTGACCTACCCCTCCCACATCATCCTGCGCTACCGGCTGGAAAAAGCCATCTTCTCCGGCGACCTCCCCATCGAAGACCTGCCCGCCGCCTGGGCGGACGGGATGCGCGAACTGCTCGGCGTGACCGTTCCCACCGACAGCGACGGCTGCCTGCAGGACATCCACTGGCCGGAAGGCATGTTCGGCTATTTCCCGAGCTACACGCTGGGAGCCATGCTGGCGGCGCAACTCTTCGTCGCGCTGGAGCGCCAGCTGCCCGAGGCGCGCGCATTACTGGCAACCGGCGAATTCCGCCCCATCTCCGAATGGCTGCGCGGCCATGTGCACGCCCTCGGCTCCAGCCTCTCCACCCCGGAGTTAATTATGCACGCCACCGGCGAGAAGCTGAACCCAGCCATTTATAAAAACCATCTCCGCAAACGTTATCTGGAGCCTGCGTCATGAAGCACCCCCATCGCCCCACTCTTATTCCCCCCGCCTGCGGGGGGAGTCAGGGGGGAAGCGGAGCTTCAGCATTCTGCGGCGCTGAAGCATTCCCCCCTAAATCCCCCCGCAAGCGGGAGGACTTCAAATGGTAAATCCTATGCAATACATCTCCACCCGCGGCCTCGCGCCGAAGCTTTCTTTTGAAGACGTGGTGCTGGCGGGCCTCGCCACCGACGGCGGGCTGTACGTGCCCGAGCATGTCCCCACTTTTGCCCCGCACGAGTTGGTGGCGCTGCAATCGCTGCCCTACGAAGCGCTCGCCGCCGCCGTGATGCGCCCCTTTGTCGGCGATTTCGCGCCGGAGCTGGAGGAAGTCATCAACAAATCCTACGCCAGCTTTCGCCACGCCGCCATCGCTCCGTTCAAACAGCTGGAAGCCAACCATTTCCTGCTGGAGCTGTTCCACGGCCCCACGCTCGCCTTCAAGGATTTCGCCCTGCAATTCTTAGGGCACGCCCTGAACCGCATTTTACAAAAGCGCGATATGCGCGTGGTGGTGGTGGGCGCTACTTCCGGCGATACCGGCTCCGCCGCCATCGCCGGCTGCGCCGCCTGCGAGCAGGTGGAGGTGTTCATCCTCTACCCCGAAGGCCGCGTGTCGGAAGTGCAGCGCCGCCAGATGACCGGCGTATCCGACGCCAACGTCCACGCCATCGCCCTGAACGGCACCTTCGACGATTGCCAGGACATCGTGAAATCCCTGTTCGCCGACGAAGATTTCCGCACCAGGCATCGCTTAGTGGCGGTCAATTCTATCAACTGGGCAAGAATACTGGCGCAGGTCGTCTATTATTTCTACGCGGCGCTTCGCCTCGGCGCGCCGGCGCGGGAGGTGAGCTTCACCGTGCCCACCGGCAATTTCGGCGACATCTTCGCCGGCTACATCGCCAAGCGCATGGGCCTGCCCATCAAGCGCCTGATCATCGCCACCAACAGCAATGATATCCTGACACGCTGCCTGCACACCGGCACCTACGGCATGGCAGGCGTGCAGCCCACCTTATCGCCCAGCATGGACATCCAGGTATCGAGCAATTTCGAGCGCCTGCTGTTCGACCTGCACGGGCGCGACGGCAATCAATTGCGCCACCTGATGCAGTGCTTCCGCGCCGAGCAATCCCTCACGCTCGCCCCCGCCATCCACGCGAAGCTGAAAGCCGAGTTCGACGCGTATGCGGTCACGGATGCGGAAACCACCGCCGCCATTCGCTCGATATTTGAACAGACGGAAGAAATTCTCGACCCCCACACCGCCGTCGGCGTAGCCGCCACCCGCCGCTACCGCGCGGAACATGCAGGCCATGAGCCGGTCATTACCCTCGCCACCGCCCACCCGGCCAAATTCCCCGATGCCGTGAAAGCCGCCACCGGCCTCCACCCCGCCCTGCCGCCGCACATGGCCGATTTGTTCGAGCGCAATGAGCGCTTCACCTCGCTGGATAACAGTGCCGAAGCCGTGCAGAAATTTATTGAAAGCATGCTATAATAAAAGCATTAATAATGCATGCTCTAGTGTTTTTATTATTAGGCGCTAAATATTAGCGTTTATGGGCAGACTGTGGAGTGTTTCCTTTGGGAAGAGCAGGGGGCTTTACCTGATCCGCTCGGTTATCAAAGGTAAATCCCGGGTCGTTCTTTAAGCTGCGGATGGCATTTTGGACCTCTACTTTTAGTGCGTCTTTGGCTTTTTCGCCAATCGCGGCTTCCTTTTTAAGCTTTGCTTCGGCATCGGCGCGATTTTGCTTTAAGGTTTTAGCGGGAGCGGTTGGTGCGGTTCCGATTTCACCTCGCTCACGTGCTTCTACAGTGGCGGCACGGGTTGTCTCGGAAAGAATTTTATCGGCTTCACCGCGTGCCTCAAGCGCTATGGCGGCAATATCTGCAAATGATTCCGTGTCTGGTGCACGACGTACCTGTTTAGGCGGCGCAAAAGCGCCTTTGCGTTGTGGTGTCTCCGCAAGTGGAGATTTTGTGTGCGATAGCCTGTCTAGTAGATTCTCTACATTTTTTAATGTTGTCGCGCGTAGTTGAAAATTGCTGTAATCATCGCCAAGCGAAAATGTTTGGTGTGCGCTATTGCCGCGCTTGCTAAAATCCGTTTCAATAGCATCAAGCGATTTCAGAGCGTTTGCTACTTTTTGTCTTGTGGCATAATTGGGATGGTCGGAATGAGAAGCCAGTTCCGTTCTTCAGCCTGATTCATCTTTTCCATGGCGGCAAGGTATTCTTTTACACG
>CAYPEF010000001.1:44182-77524 GCA_964409675.1 uncultured Rickettsiales bacterium
TCCGTTCTTCAGCCTGATTCATCTTTTCCATGGCGGCAAGGTATTCTTTTACACGTTGCTCTTGCGATTTTGCTTCATTCTGGCCCATAATCTTTCTCCTTATGTTTTATTGGTAAACTTATTATAACGCTTTTGCCGTTCTGTTTGTATGAAGCTTCGATGAAGAGCACGCAGAGGTATTTTATGAAATTGAAGGATTGATGACATACAATATATCAATATTAAACAATGGTTTGAGGGTTTGTAGTGAATTCCTGCCCGGCGTGGAGAGCGTGGCGGTGGCGGTGTCGGTGGATGTGGGCGCACGCTATGAGGAGCCGCAGGAAGGCGGTATTTCGCACCTGCTGGAGCACATGGCCTTCAAGGGCACGCATGCGCGCAGCGCCCGCCGCATTGCGGAGGAATTCGACAGCATCGGCGGCCAGTTCAATGCCTATACTTCGATGGAGCAGACCGTCTATTACACCAAGGTGCTGAAAGAGCACGTGCCGGTGGCGGTGGATATCCTCGCCGACATCCTCCAGCACTCCGTGTTTGACGCCGAGGAGCTCAAGCGTGAGCAGGAGGTGATCCAACAGGAACTCGCCATGCATATCGACACGCCGGATGATCTGATCTTCGATTTGTTCGACGAAACCGCCTTTCCCGACCAGCCGATGGGCCGCTCCATCCTCGGCACGGCGGAGCTGATCGCCTCGCATGGGCGCGAAGATGTGATGGCCTACATGCAGAAGCATTATCAGCCCTCGCGCATGATCGTCTCCGCCGCAGGCAATATCAAGCATGCCGATTTCGTGCAATGGGCGGGCGATTATTTCACCCTCACCGAAAGCGGTATTGTCCCGCGCCCGATGCCCGCCGTGTACGGCGGCGGCGAGCTGCGCCGCTCGCGCAAGCTGGAGCAGCTGCACCTACTCACGGGTTTGGAAGCGGTGAGCGTCAAAGACCCGGATTTTTACGCGCTGCAGGCATTTTCTTCCGTGCTCGGCGGTGGTATGTCGTCGCGCCTGTTTCAGGAGGTGCGCGAAAAGCGCGGGCTGGCCTATCATGTCAGCTCGATGGTATCGGCCTATGCTGATGTGGGCGTGCTCTGTGTCTATACCGCCTCCGGAGCCGACAAGGCCAAGGAACTGCCCATTATCCTGATGGACGAAATACGGCGCATGGGCGAGGGGGTAAGCCTGGAAGAACTCGGCCGCGCCAAGAACCAGCAGAAGGCCGAACTACTGATGGCCCGCGAAAACCCCTCCACCGTCGCCGGCTGGATCGGCCGCCATTTGCTGGTCTTCGACCGTTATATCGAACTGCCGGAAATCCTGCGTCATATCGACGCCGTGCAGCAGGCCGACATCACCCGCATGGCGGAAAAACTATGCGCCAGCAAGCTCACCCTGGCGGCGCTGGGGCCGATTAAGGGGCTACCGAAATATGAAACAGTGGCGGCTCAGCTGGAATCATAGGCAGAACAATCATATAAGTGGAAATTAAAGTATTGAGCTGGGATTCTTTAACGCTGTGGCACGCCACTTCCTGCGCCGGTGCGCAAGGTAGCGCGCATGGTGTTTACGGCGCTGATGAAGCCATTGGCTGCCTGCGTCAGCATTTCCTCATCGGGCGCAGAAATATCATTCGCTTTGGCATATGTTGATAAAATTTCTTTCAGGCCGGTTTTAAATGCGGCGAAAAGTTTTTTCTCGTCCAACTCAATCTGGGAGGTGGCTTCTGCAAACCGGTCTTTTATATCTGCCGGCGGTTCGCGATCCCAGCCATGTGCGTTCATCCTGCCAAAGACGAGAATATCGCGTTCCTGCACGTTACTTTGCAGAATAAGACGTTGTATGCGCTGCAGAGCGGGTGCAAGCGTCTCTTGGGTAGGGCAATAAGCTTCCAGTGAGCGGTACAAGACTATATTCAATTTACTGACAGGCAGTGGAGTGGCGGGCAAAGCAGGCGCGGCAGCCTGCCTTCGCGCGCGGTGCTTGCCAAACGGAGCAATATCCTCAGGAGGCTCAAACACTGGGTTAACGCGCCTGAGTTCCTCTCTTACCGTATCGACCGCCCGTTCAAAGGAACAGCCTTCGTAGACATAATGCCCTACCCTTTCAAGGATCGAGCGTATGCGTTGGTCAAAGGCTTCCACGCAGAAGAAAGGTGCTGTCTTCTCGCCTCGCTTCGGTGCCTGGGCGCGATGCAGGCTTTGAAGTGCGGCGGATATGGAATCACCGGAAGGAGGGGGTTCCCCTTCAGGCGGATGCAGGCTTAAAGAAAGCGTTGTAGCGGATGCATTCGTTATGTTTTTGTGCGGACCGAGATCAGCAATTGCTGCTTCAATAAGCCCGATCAGCTCTTCCCCGCGTTTCTGCCACTTATATCCCGTAACGCGAAGATTACTGTCAGTATTCTGAGTGTTTATGCCGACGCTGCTTTCATAAGCTACTTTCGTGCCGTCCAGGACCTTGGCGCCTGCAGTGGCGCAGAGAGGGGAATATGTGGATGCAAGAACTTCCTTGCGCTTATCGGGAGTGAAGATTCCCCGAAGGGCCTGCTCTTTGCCCATATCCAGTATTGTATCAAGCGAATAGGTTGTCTCAAGCTTGCTCAGATAGGTTAACAGCAAGTCGAGTGCAGGGGCAATGTCATTGGGGGTGGCATCTTCATGCTGAATATCATCAGTGATTCTGTGCACTAAAAGCGCCTTTGGATTGGCAAGGCCAGACTCATCCAGGGATAGGCTTGCGGAATAACCTGCCTGATTCAGGGTGCAGGATATCAGGTCTGCGAACGGGCGTAGATGCTTCAGAAAGGTTTTATTGCCAAAATTGAGTACAAGAGCGTCACCCGACACATTCGTGTGGATTTCAAAATCACCGATCTCGTAACTTTTCTCAGCAGGCATGCGCTTTTATGCCGTGCGCAGGCAAGGTAAAGAGGAAACCTCTAATCCTCGTCCACATACTGTTTTTCCATCTTCTCATGGCGCTCCTGCGCTTCGATGGTCATGGTGGCGATGGGGCGGGCTTCCAGGCGCTTAAGGCCAATCGGCTCGCCGGTTTCCTCGCAATAGCCGTATTCGCCCTGCTCGATGCGCGCGAGCGCCGAGTCGATCTTGTTGATGAGCTTCAGGTAGCGGTTGCGGGTGCGCAGTTCCACGCCGGCTTCGGTCTCCAGCGAAGCGCGGTCGGAGAGGTCGGGCTCGCGCCAGTTTTCTTCCTTGAGATGCTCAATGGTTTCCTGCGATTCCTTCAGCAGCTCCTCGCGCCATGCAATCAACTTCTGGCGGAAATATTCCAGCTGTTTGGCGTTCATGTAGGGTTCGCTCTCAGACGGAGTGTACCCCTTGGGCAGTTTTACAGCGTTAGCGGCCATTATGGCTCCCTTTCCAGCAGATTGCTCAGTTTCACCAAAGGAGAGGCTATATAGCGAAAACCCCGGAAAAACGCAACCTTAAACATTCGATGAATCTTCGCGGCTTAGGCGCAGGGCCTGCTCGATCTTGGCCAGCTCCACCGCCGCCCGCAATTCAATATCGTCGATGATGGCGTGCAGGGCGGGGTCGGCGGTCAGCGCCCGCTGGTTCTTCAGCCGATGCTCCAGCGTGCGCAAGACTTCCGGCGAAAGCCGGCCGGTCAGCAGTGAATGGCGCAGATTCTCCAGCGATTCCAATAGGGAATTACCGTGCCGGATGGTCTGTCTGCGCGCCACCTCCCGGTCGTCCACCTCCTGCAGGCCGAGCATGCCGGCCATCGGCTGCGCCTGCGCCACGCCGGAAGCGGCGGCGGGTGCGGATTCTTCGCTTAAGCCTCCCAGCAGCCCGGCGAAATCGCCTGCGGCGGCAGTGCCGCCTTTTTTGCGGGTGGCGGCGCTGTTGCGGATGGAGCCATACTCATTAACTTTCATGACTCAACTATAGCTCACCCGTTTTCCTGCCACAAGCGCCGTGGCGGAGAAGAGAGAGGAAAATGCATCAGTGTGGCATGCGAATATTCAACTAATACATGAAGAATTGACGTATAAAACAATGTTTCATCAGGAAATAGTGAAAAAATATCTGCCGCAAATAAAGATTGGCATGAAAGTAGCATAAAGACCTCCATCTGCAGGAGGATCTATGCTGAGACGTTTTATCACTTACGGTGCACTGGAAACCGCGCTGCTATTCGCGCTGGTGCTTGCCAGCCTGCTGGTGGCAAGCGCAGGCAGAGCGCAGGCCGATTCGCGCATCAAGGATATCGTCTCCGTCGAGGGCATCCGCGAGAACATGCTGATCGGCTACGGGCTGGTGGTTGGATTAAACGGTACCGGCGACAAGCTGAACAACAACGCCTTTACCGAGCAGAGCCTGATCGCCTTCCTGGAGCGCCAGGGAGTGAACACGCGCGGCATTCCGCTCAAAAGCAAGAACGTGGCGGCGGTCACCATCACCGCCAGCCTGCCCGCTTTTGCCCGCACCGGCAGTCATATCGACGTCTCGGTGAGCGCCATGGGCGACGCCAAGGATTTACAGGGCGGCATGCTGCTCGCCACGCCGCTCTACGGCGCGGACGGAGAGGTGTACGCCGTGGCGCAGGGCTCCATCAATGTCGGCGGCTTCCGCGCCGAAGGGGCGGCCACCACTATTACCAAGGGCGTGCCCACGTCAGGCAGCATCGCCAACGGGGCAGTGGTAGAAAAGGAAACCGAATTTACCCTCAATGCCATGCCTGAGCTGAAGCTCGCGCTGCGCAACCCGGACATGTCCACCGCACAGCGCATCGCCGAGGCGATCAACACGCAGATTGGGCCGGGCGTTTCCACCGCCTCCGACCCCGGCACGGTGGTGCTGAGCGTGCCCTCCATTTACCAGAATAACGTGGCCCAGCTGCTTGCCGATGTAGAGCAATTGCCGGTAGCTACCGACCAGGCCGCCAAAATCGTGGTGGACGAAGCCTCCGGCACTATCGTGATGGGCGAGAATGTGCGCATCGATACGGTAGCCGTGGCGCAAGGAAACCTCGTGGTGCGGGTGATGGAAACCCCCCAAGTCTCCCAGCCCAACCCGTTTGCCCCCGAAGGCGCGCAGACGGTGGCGGTGCCGCGCACCGATGTGGCCGTGGATGACGGCCCGGGCAAGCGCATGGCTGTGCTGGAGCGCGGTGCGTCGCTGAAAGAGCTGGTGGCGGGCCTGAATGCGCTCGGCGTCGGCCCGCGCGACCTGATTACGATACTGCGCACCATCAAGGCCGCCGGCGCCCTGCAGGCCAATATCGAAACGCACTAGAGGAAACCCATGCTGAGCGCTCCCATGTCCGTCGGATCCGATACGCAAAGCAGCGGCCTGAGCGTGCTGGCGTCCATGCTCTCCCATGCCGGCAAAGGAAACAACGCCGAAAAGATTAAGGACCAGGCCAAGGATTTTGAATCTTTCTTTATTTCCCAGATGCTTCAGCCCATGTTCGGCGAATCCGCCAAGGATACGCTCACCGGCGACCCGGAAACCGACGAAGTCTATCAGGGCATGATGGTGGATGAATATGGCAAGATAATTGCAAGGAGTGGTGGGATAGGCGTGGCGGATTATATCACCCGCACGCTGTTGCAAACACAGGAGGTACAGTCATGACATTGGCAAACCAGGCAATTCAGGCACATCAGTTCCGCTTAAGCGATGTAAGCACCCTTACCGCCCGCCTCGCGCAGATTCTGGCCGAGGAGGTGGATTTGCTGGGCGCGATGAAAGTCTCGCAGATCGAGGCGCTGCAGAAGGAAAAACAGTTCCTGGTCAGTGCGCTGGAGGCGCAGAAAACGCTGGTCAGCCGCAATCCGCACGTGCTGGACACCATCCCCTCGCAGGACCGCGACGAATTTGAGTCCTTAACGGAAGTCTTTAACGACATTCTGGAGGAAAACCACCGCCGCCTTCAGCAGGCGCGCGAGGTTAACCAGAGCGTGGTGAAAGCCATCACCAAGGTGGTGAAGGAGCACGCCGCCAGCCGCTATTACAACAGCTACGGCGTGAAGGACATAGCGCCGAAGGAGGTGATCTCCGTCACCCTCAACAAGAAAATATAGGAGCCTCCCTTGAGCCTGCAGCTGACTCTCAACAACGCGCTATCGGGCCTGAACGTCAACAAGCAGGCGCTGACGGTATTGTCGCAGAACATCGCCAATGCCAACAATCCGGACTATTCGCGCAAAATCATCACGCAGGAAGCCCAGTATATCGACGGCAACGGCGTCGGCGTGCGGATTTCCGATATCTCGCGGCAGGTGGACCAGTATCTTCAGCAATCCATCCAGATGCAGCAAGGCGACGTGGGAAAAACTGCCGTCATCAGCGATTTCATGGACCGCATCCAGGTGCTGATCGGCAAGCCGGGCGCGGCCAACAGCATGGATTCCTATATCACCAACTTCTTCAACAGCATGCAGACGCTGGCCGAGCGCCCGGATTTAAGCTCGGCGCGGCTGGATGCGGTCAATAACGGCGATCAGCTGGCGCGCACCATCAGCTCGCTGGCGTCGTCGCTGCAGTCCTTGCGCCTGAGCGCCGACCAGTCGGTCAACGAGACAGTGCAGAATATCAATAATAAACTCAAGGAGCTCTTTAACGTCAACCAGTCGCTCTCCGCCGCCTATAATACCGGCCGCTCGCAGGCGGAACTGCTGGATAAGCGCGATACGCTCCTGCGCGATATCGGGAAGAATATCGATATCAACATGTTCTACCGCAATGACGGCACGGTGCAGGTTTATGCTGGCAGCGGTCAGACCCTGCTCGACAGCACACTCTACCAGCTTTCCTACACCAGCGCCCCGACGCAGACGACCTTCATCACCGATGCCTCGCTCTCACCGATTTACGTCTACCGCACGCAGGACGGCAAAAATGTCGGAGAACCGGCGACGCTGATGCCGGGCGGCCCTTCGTCGCAACTGGTGCCTACCATCACTACCGGCAAGATTCGCGGGTTAATGGATCTGCGCGACCAGGTGCTTCCCGCCATGGTGGAGCAACTGGACATGCTGGCCTCTCGCCTGCGCGACCAGCTTAATGCCATTCATAACGCCGGCACCGGCTATCCCGGCGCGGCCAGTCTCACCGGCACACGCGCTTTTGATCCCACCGATTACGCGCAATGGAACGGCAGCGTGCGCATCGCGCTGACCGACAATCTCGGCAACCCGCTGCCGTCGCCCTACAGCGGCGAATCCGGGCTTCGGCCGCTGACGCTGGATTTAAGCACGCTCGATACCGGAACCGGCAACGGTGCCGGCCAGCCCTCGATGCAGACCATCATCGACGAAATCAATCGCTATTACGCCACGCCGCAGAACAAGGCGAGCGTCGGCAATATCAACAATATCAGGCTCGCGTCCGATTCCTTAAGCATCCCCGGAACGCCGCCTTCCTTTGTTTTCGATTTCGACCTGGAAAATACTTCTGCCGCCAATGCGGATTTCTTCGTCTCCGACATCCATGTGATGAACGATGCGAATGTGGATATTACTTCTGTCACCTCCACCGTGCCGAAAGTGAATCTCGCCACCACCAATACGTTCGTCACCACCGCCGCCAGCAGCGTGGTCACGGTAAACACTGCCGGTGCTGCGAATGGATTGCTGGAAGGCCAGCGCGTTTTCATTTCCGACCCCGGCGCAGCCGTGAACGGCATCCCGCGCAGCGCCCTGAACCAGTTTTTTACCATCACTAACGTGACGCCGACCAGCTTCCAGATCGTCATCCCCAATAACGTGGTTGCCACCAGCGGCGGCGGGGTGAACCTGGCCGGCATGACCGCCAATCCCAAATACACCACCGTCGAGCCCGGAGAGCAGGCGCGCACCAATACCGACGGTAAATTCACCGCCGATCTTACCGGCAATACCACTTCGTCCTTCTATACCATCGTAGCCACCATTGGCGTGGACGATGGCAACGGCGGCGTAAAAACCGCCACCATTTCTTATAAAGTCGCAAACAACCAAAGCGAACTCTTCAATACGCGCTATTCCGCCAGCACTTTAACCGGCGAGGGCACACTGGTGCGCCCGAACATCAACACGCCTTATGCCAGAGCCACCATGGTGGACGCGGATGGTAAAGAACTTCCCAAGGACGCCAACGGCAAATATTACCAGGGCGGGCAAGGTTACCTGAAACTCGCCACCACCAATACCGATACCTACCTGGCCATTGATTCCCTGAATAGCCAGCAGCTTGGCAAGCCTTTGCAGGTTCCGCCGGTAGATGGCACTGACCGCGGGTTCTCCTACTTTTTTGAACTGAATAATTTCTTCACTAGCAATGCACCCACCACCACCGGCGACACGGTGCAAAACAGCGCCATGAACCTGGCGGTGGAATCGCGCCTGCTGCGCAATCCCAGCCTGGTTTCCACCGGTGTGCTCACCGCCGTGGCATCGCCCGCCGATCCCAGCCTCCCGCCGCCGTATACATACGCCCGCGC
The DNA here is from genome assembly GCA_964409675.1 of uncultured Rickettsiales bacterium. Classification (GTDB taxonomy): domain Bacteria; phylum Pseudomonadota; class Alphaproteobacteria; order Rickettsiales; family SXRF01; genus CAYMDD01. The sequence continues at coordinate 52,630 of CAYPEF010000001.1, forward strand.
TATCGGCGATAATTCGATCATTCAGCGGCTGGCCAATCTCAAAAGCGCGCAGGTTCAGTTCGATACTGCCGGGGGGATCACCGGCACTACGGAAACGCTCGGCCAGTACAGCAGTGAAATCCTTGCCGTGACGGCTGCCGCTGCCACTGGCGCCGCCACCAACAAAAACGGCGCGCAGACGCTGCTGGACGGTTTCACCCAACGCGCCAATGCCGTCTCCGGTGTTAATCTGGATGAAGAACTCGCCAATACGGTGATTTACCAGAACGCCTATGCCGCTTCCGCGCGCATTATCAGTGTCACCAACGATTTATTCGATTCATTGTTAAAGGCATTTTAAGGGAAAAAGCCTATGATAAGAGCTAATACCAAAAACGGCAGGGCAGGGAGGGCAGTATGACAGTATCGCGCGTCAGCTCCTATTCCATCCAGCAAACCACGCTGCAGAATTCCGCACAGGTGCAGGCCAAGCTCGCCGAGTTGCAGGCGCAGGTCTCCAGCGGCTACAAGGCCGACACCTACCAGGAGCTGAACGGCCAGGTGGAAATGTTCGGCAATCTGGAAGACACCATCGCCCGCACCAGCCGCTATATCGACAATAACAAGCAGACCAGTTTACGCCTCAGCACCACCTCCTCCACGCTGGACCAGATGATCGACACCATCACCAGCATGAACAACACCATTATCCAGCGCCGCAACGGCACCGTGGGCGACAACGCTGCCTTCGCCAACCAGCTGAATGGTTTCTGGCAGACCATTGCCGGGCAGCTGAACAACTCGGTGGACGGGCGCTTCCTCTTCAGCGGCAGCGCCACCAACACGCAGGCCGTGGATAACGAGCATTACCCGACGCTCGCCGTCGAAAACACCCCGGACGCCGGCTATTACACCGGCAGCACACAGGACATCACCGCCCGCATCCAGGACGGCTTCGAAATCACCTCCAATGTGCGCGCCGATGATCCTTCCTTTCAAAAGCTCTTCGCCGCGCTCGCCATGGCAAAAGAAGGCAACACCACCAACGACGATACCAAGCTCGCCAAAGCCTATGATTTCGCGCACGAGGCGCTGCAGGGCATCATCGGCATCCAGGCGACGGTGAACGCGCAGAAAGTAACCGTTGATCAGACCAACGACAATCTCGGCAACCTCAAGCTCTACTGGCAGGGGGTGAAAGAGGACGTCATCAACACCGACATGATCGGCGCTTCCACGCAGGTCGCGATCAATCAGGGCATACTGCAGGCGGCGTTTCAGATATTCGCGCGCATAAATTCATTGAAACTGTCTGATTTTTTAAGATAGGATAGGGATATAAATCATGTTAAGCACCATGTCTCACCCGGCTGCTCCCATCATCGGAAATTTACTGGCACAGGACGGAATGAAGGAATCGCTTTCTTCCCGTTTCGGGGAAATCTTCTACGACAAAACCAATCTGCTGACCTTCCCGCACGGTCTGCTGGGCTTCCCCAACCATGCGCGCTTCGCGCTGGCGGAATTCCCCACGCCGGGCATGAGCCAGTTTCGCATCCTGCAATCGCTGGACATGCATTCGCTTTCCTTCATCACCCTGCCGCTGCAGGTAAAAAACCCCTTCATCCAGCGCGAGGATATCACGGCGGCGCTTGGCGATTTAGGCATTGCCGAAGAACACGCCGAGCTGCTACTGGTGATCTCCGTGCAGCGCCTGCCGTCGCGCACCCGTGTCACCGCCAACATGCGCGCGCCAATCTTCGTCGATTCGCTGCGCCAGCTGGCGGCGCAATATGTCTTCACCAACGACCGCTACCAGGTGCAGAGTGAAATCAGCTAGCGCCGCGCACGCCCCGCACCCGGAGGCGCTGTTTCGCGAAGCGGAAACGGCCTTCGTGCAGGGCGATCTGCGGCGTACGGCGGAACTGTGTCAGGCGATCATCCAGGACTCCGCCACCTTCGCTCCCGCCTATTATTTAACAGCGGAACTTTTCCGCAAAACCCATAATCACGCCAAGGCCCTTGAATTCATCGACCGCGCGCTGGCGCTGGCGCCGGATGCCTCCGTGTTTCACACGGCGCGCGGCCATGCGCTGACGGCATTGTCGCGCCCCGAAGCGGCGGATGCCTACGCGCAGGCACTGCATCTGGATGCCGGTAATCTCCCGGCGCGGCTGGCGCTCATTGACGCGGCGCTCATCCGGCACGACTTTACTGCGGCGCAGGCCTCTATTGACGCTGCCCCGCAGGACGCGCCGGAACTGGCCGAACGCCGTGTTCGCTGCCTGCGGTTGCGCGGGGACATATCCGCCGCGCGCGCCGCCTGTGAAGCGCTGACGGAGCGCTGGCCTTCATACGCGCCCGGGCATCTTGCCAAGGGTGATTTGCTGTTTGACGTAAACGAATTCGATGCCGCTGGGGCCGCCTATGCCCGCGCATTGGTGGCGGACCAGCGCTCTGAAGTGGCGCTTTGCCGCCTCGCCAGCGTGCAGAAAATGCGCGGCCAGGCGCAGGAAGCGGTAGACCTTACCGTGCAGGCAATCCGCCTCAACCCGCGCAGCGTGATGGCGCACCTGCTGCTGGGGATTCTCTATTACGAAGCCGGACGCCACGCGGAGGCCGAAACGGCCTATAAGACGGTGCTGGAAATCGAGCCGCTGCATGCGCGCGCCCTGATCGATCTGATCAATATTCTGATGCTGCAGCAGAAAAGCGATGAAGCGAAGCGCTATATCGAGCAAGGCCTGAAACATGCGCCGGATAATGACCTGCTGCGCTATTTCCAGGCCATGGTGGCCGGCGGCAGGGTGGAGAAAGCCCCGCGCGAATACGTGGCTAAATTATTCGACTCCTACGCCGATCATTTCGACCGGCACCTGATGCAAACGCTAGGCTGCCAGATTCCCTCCATGCTGGCGGCGGCTCTGCAGAACGTGCGCCGCCCGGAAGCGGGCATGCAACTGCTTGACCTTGGCTGCGGCACCGGGCAGATGGCGCGTGCGCTGAATATTGCGGGCATAACCATCACCGGCATCGACCTCTCGCCGAAAATGCTGGAAAAAGCGCGGCTGACTGGCCTCTATCAGGAACTTCACGCCGCGGATGTGGTGGAATTCATGCAGGCAAGCGCCGCTGCCTATGACATCATCACCGCCGCCGATGTATTTATCTATTTAGGCGACCTTCACCCGGTCATCGCGGCGGCGCGGCAGGCATTGAAGCAGAACGGCCTGCTCGCCTTCTCGGTGGAAAGCGCCGAGGTGGAGGATTACCGCCTGCAACCGAACGGGCGCTACCAATATTCCGAAACCTATATCCGCTCTCTTGCCGATGCGTACGGATTCGCGCTGGAACTGCTCGATGCGGGCGTGCTGCGCTTTGAGCGCAAGCAACCGGTGCATGGGCTGTTTGCCGTCATGCGCAAGCTGCCGTTGCAATAACGGTGCCGCCGGTCCTGCAAACCGAGATCGTTTCGCGCTTTCGCTGCCTGGGCGATCAATGCCCGGATACGTGCTGCGCCCGCTGGAGCATGCAGCAGGACGAACATACGCTCGCGCTTTACCGTGCGCAGGCCCCGGACATGCTGGAAGCGGTGGCGGATGAAAACAACCTGACGGTCATGCGCCGAGACACTATCACGCAGGCCTGCGTCAAACTCGAAAACGGCCTCTGCGGCATCCACGCCAGATACGGCGAACGCTTTTTAAGCGATGCCTGCCATTTCTATCCGCGCATCACGCGCAGCCTTGGCGGGCAGGCGGTGATGACAGCCTCGCTCTCCTGCCCGGAAATCGCCCGGCTTGCCCTGGAAGAGGAGGGGGACATCGCCGCGATGCGCCCGGCAGAGCTGGAGCGCCTGCCGGCACAGATGCGGGAATATCTGCCCCCCGGCATAGACCCGGCAGCGGCGCTGGAGCTGCACCGTTTCTTTCTACACTCCATAGGCGATGCGGCAATGCCGCCGGAACAGGCGTTGGCGCGACTTGCCAGCGTCGCGCGCTCACTGGATTTCATCGCGCCTGCCGACTGGCCGGGAGCGGCACGGGTTTTCTGGTCGCTGGCCGAAGGACGCATGCTGCTGCCGCTTCCCAAGGTCGAAGATCCGTTCCATCTGCTGCAAAGCCTGTGCGGCCTGATCGTGGCGACGCGCAAGCCGGTAAGCCCGGCGCTGCAGGAGATTATCGCTGCAATGGAGCAGGGGCTGTGCGTGACGATTGACGCGCACACGGCGGCAATCACACTAACGCCGGAAAGCGCACCGGCTGCGCAGCGACTCCATGCAACATGGCTAGCGCAGCGCGGCCCATTCGCCGCGCCGCTGCGCCGCTGGCTGCAGATGCAGATCAGCATCGCGCTCTTTCCCTTTGCCGGGTTCGGCGATACGCTCACCGAGCGGATAACGGTGATCGGCGTGCGCTATGCCACGTTGCGGCTGGCGCTGATGTGCACAGGCGCGGAAAAAGCGCTGGCGTCCGCCCGCATTACCCAAACCGCGCAGGCGCTGGCGCGGGTGCTTGACCACTTAGGCGACCCAGCATTTTCGCTCTCCATTTATAAAGAAGCCGGCTGGGATCGGGAGGAGAGACTGCGCGGGTTGCTGGATGCAGAAAAAGCATTCGGTTAAGCAAAGCGATCTTTTCTTTTCCCATTCACTTGTATATAAGGGCCATATAAGGGGAGTGAGCGTCAAAACGCCTCATTTCCTTTGTTTTCCCTCCCTCAACTCCAAAAATCCTTATCAATGGAGTGTAAGTTTAACGCTTAATTAACTCTTTTCATGTAACGATAGCACTATGTAGCTCTAACCAGCTGCGCAATTGGCGGGGCATGTAGCCCCAAAACATAACCATCCACGTAGGAGACCAGTCATGGTAAACTCAATTAACACCAATATTGCGGCGTATTACGCGCAAAGCAATATCAGCATTGCATCACAGAATACATCGACGTCCGTCGCCCGCCTATCCAGCGGTAACCGTATCGTCCGCGCGTCCGACGACGTGGCGGCGCTCTCCGCCGGTACTGGTCTTCGCACCAACGTAACCACCCTGCGCACCGCGCTCATCAACGCCTCCCAGGCTTCCAGCCTGCTGCAGGTGGCCGACGGCGCGCTGAGCCAGATCACCGACATTCTGCAGCGCCAGAAGGCGATTGCCGTACAGGCCGGTTCCGGTTCGCTCGATTCGTCCGCCCGTAGCTACCTGAACCAGGAATTCCAGAACCTGACGCAGGAAATTGACCGAATCACTGGTAACACCAACTTCAACGGCGTACAGCTGCTGAACGGTGACCTGTTCGATGTCACCAGCGTCGATTCCAAAACCGACAAGGCAACCGCTTCCATTGGCCGCCTGACGCTGGACCAGAACATCGCCAACGTCGCTACCTCTAACCTGATCATCAACGGTCAGACCATCACCATCGGCACCAACGGCTCCACCAACGTGGCCCGCGGCAATACCCTCGCCGATACGCTGAACAACCTGAAGAACTACCTCAACTCCTCCACCAATACCAGCCTGAGCAAGGCCGTGTATGAAGTGCAGGGCAACTCGCTCGTGATCAACAGCCGCGCGGGTGGTTCGCTGGGTAACTCCTTCACCATCGAAAACTCGATCGACCGCTCCACCGCGCTCTCCAACACCGGCGCGTCCGGCGGCGTGCGCATCGGTCGCGCCGACGGTGTGAAGAGCGGCTATGCCTACCAGCAGATCTGGGGCTTTACACTCGCTTCCAGCACCACCGGTTCCGCCGTTACCACGGCGGGTGGCGCAGGCGTAATGCAGGCGGGTAACTTTGGCGTGACCAACAATGCGGGCACCACCACCAACATTACCCTGACCAACGGTATGACGCTGCAGGACGCTATCGACGCCATTAACCAGCAGTCTGGCACCACCGGTGTGACCGCGAAGCTGATCGGCGCGTCGAACTTCTACGGCATCCAGCTGGAAACCAGCACGCAGCGCTCCATCGCTGCCGCTCCGACCCTGGCGGCTTCCACTAACCTGACGGTAACGGAAACCACTGGCTCGGTGCAGCTGCGTTCGGACTCGGTCACGATTGCCGACCTGCGCACCTCCGACCTTGATACCGCCGGTATTTTCACCAAGTCGGCCGCGCTCACCATCAACGGCACCGCCGGCACCGCGCTTGACGGCACGCCAACGCTGAACGAAGTGCTCGACCAGATCAAGGCTGACTTCGGTTCGTCCGGTTCCAAAGCTGCTTACGGCATCACTGCCACGGTGGAATGGGATGCTGCCAACAGCGGCAAGTACTATATCGTACTATCCAGCAACGTGCAGGACTACATCCGTATGGGTGCAGCCGGTGCAGCGGTAGGTACCAACAACCTCGACGCCAACACCGCCACCCAGCAGGTGAACTCCAGCGGCGGCGTGGATAACGGCCTGAACATCGGCAGCGTCATGGCGACCGGTACTGCGGGTGACAGTATCCTCAACACGCTGAGCAACATCCGCTCTTCGGCCACTTTAAGCTTCGCTGACCTGTCGGATGCCAACCAGCTGGCCAACCTGGCCCGCAAGCAGATCCAGTTCGACACTGGCGACGGCCTTGCCGCTCAGCTGACCACCTTCAAGTTCTCCGATGGCACCACCACCGGCCAGGCGGTAACGACCTATGACGATAACATCGTCAAGATCGGCACCACCCTGAACGATACGCTCGATAACCTCGTGGCGGCGATCAATAAATACGCCGACTCCGGTGAAATCGACGCCTATGCGATCAGCAAGGTGACCGCACGCCGCGAAGGCCGCAACGTGATTCTGGAATACCAGAGCGCGGGCAACCTGACGGCACGCGGCAGCGCCACCGCGCTGAAGCTCTACACCAACATCTCGCAGACCGACGCCGGCCTCTCCTCGGCCTCGACGGTCACCGGCTTTGACGGCGGCGCCACCAACCAGGTGACCACCTTCAATAACGGCGCGGCGACCGGTGTGGATGCCTCCAATATCGTGAACAAGGATTTCGCTGGCACGCTCAGCGGATTCAACGCCACCTACACCGGTACCAACAACCAGGTGAACCTGAGCGTCACCGTTGGCTCGGAAACCTACACGGCAACCGGCGTCAACACCAAGCCGACCTCGACCACCACGGTGCGGTTCATCTCCGCCACCGGCGGTTACTTCGACGTGCAACTGGCGGCGAACCAGGGTGCGGACGTCACCAACCAGACGGATGCGGACCGTATCGCTTCCCGTCTTGACCAGGCGTTCTCGACCATCAAGTTCTACCAGAACCGCTCGGTCAGCAGCTACAATGCCGCAGGCGACATCATCACCAACAATTCGGTGTCTGGTTCGCTCACCGGCACGACGCTCTCGCTGTCGCGCTCCGACTTTGGCACTGTTACGCTGGACGATGTCAGCGTCTCGGCACCCCCGTCCGGTGCGACCAACGGTTCGATCGAGTTCACCATCAACGGCGAAACCTACCGCTCACGCGACGATATCGGGTCCAAGCTGGCCGCCAACGGCGTCTACCAGTTCAAGAGCCTGACCAATCCGAGCAATGTGGTTACCTTCAAGGTAGGCACCACCGCCATCCAGTTCGACACCGCCGATAAAGCGGCCAACTTCGAGAGCGCATTGAAAAATGCGCTCGGCGTGGGCTCCGGCGGCGCCAGCCTGAAGTTCCAGGTGGGCGTCACCACGGAGGATACGCTCTCGGTTCGCATCGATAGCGTCACCACCGACAAGCTGGGCACGCACGGTCTGGACGTCACCACGCAGGACAACGCCGCGGCAGCCGCCGATGCGATTGACGTTGCGCTTGGGGTCGTCACCAGCGTACGTGCCGACGTAGGTGCCCTGCAGTCGAGGTTCAACTTCGCTTCAGCGAACATTGAAAGCTCGATCCAGAACCAGGACGCTGCCCGCGGTGTGCTGCTTGATACCGACATCGCGTCGGAATCCACCAGCTACGCAACCAATCAGGTAAAGCTGCAGGCCGGTATCTCGGTACTTGCCCAGGCGAATCAGCAGTTACAGAACCTGCTGAAACTGATCAGCTAGTAAGGCTCAAGGGAAAGCCGGGGCGGTGCAAGCCGCCCCGGCGGACCCGGGGAAGAATGGAGTTAGATCATGGACCCGATATCGCTTACAGCGTTTCCCATGATGCCTCGCGGAGACAGCGCTTATACGCCTATTCTCCGCAGCCCGAGCCAGAGCGCACCCGCTCAGCCGCTGCCGCAGCCGCCGCAACAACAGGAGGTTGACGTCAGCCAGGCGGATGCCAGGCGCTTGGAAATGGTCAGACGCGCCGCCCAGCAGGCAAGCAACACCTATGTGGTGAGCGATCAGCGCTTCACCATATTCAAAGACTCAAGCGGTCAGTATATCACCCGCTTCACTTCACTCCGTGACGGCAAGGTTGTGTACGTCCCGGAACCGGAGATGATGCAGATGCTTTCGCACAGCGACAGCAGCCCGGTGATGAACCTGAACGTTTGATATCCGCAACTGGTGCGGTTCTTGCATAGTGCAGTGCTGAAAACCGGGAGATAGGCAATGGTAACGTCGGTACAGCTTGGAAATTTCTTCACCGCCAACGGGCGTTCCGTGCTCGGCAGCGCCGGCGGTTCCGGCATCGATACCAAGGCAATCATTGACGGGCTGGTGCAGGCCAAGTCGGTGCCGCAGCAGAAGCTGAAAGATACTGTTACCCTCAACGGCAAAAAAAGCGACGCGCTCAGCGAGTTGCAGACGCTGATGAGCAAGCTCAAGGATTCCGCCAATTTCCTGCGCAATCCTCCCGGTGTCGGCAACGCTTCCGATAACGTCTTTAAATACACCAGCGCCACCGTCACCGCTAGCACTGGCGTAGCGGGCGATACCTATATGGGTGTAAGCAGCGCCGCTGGTGCGTCGCTGCAATCTTACACCATCAATGAAATTACTTCCGTAGCGCAGGCCAAGAAGCAGGGCACTGGCAATTTCGTGGTGGCCGATACCAATACCTCCGTAGTCTCCGCCACTCCCGGAGCCGGGCAGTTCGGCGCCGGCACCATCACTATCCGCGGCCAGAACATCACGCTCACTGCCGGCGATTCGCTGAACACGGTGGTCAATAAATTCAACCAGGTGTCCGCCGACACCAAGATTTCCGCCGGTATTGTGCAGGTCGGCACCGGCCAGTACCGTATGGTATTCTCCGCCACCAGCAGCGGCCTGAATACGAATTTCAATCTTGGCGATGCAGGTGATCTCACCCCCAATTCCGTCACTGACCCCAGCAGTGTGCTGAGCCATATCACCTTTGATACGACACAAGTGGCCGCCAATGCCGTCTTCAAGCTGGACGGCGCCACCATCACACGGCAGACCAACACCATCACCGACGTGGTGGACGGCGTGACCTTCAATGTCAAGCAGCTCACGCCCGGCGGAACCACGCTCACCGCCAGCATTAATCCGGACCAGCAAATTGCCAAGAATGGCATTATCAATTTCGTCAATGCCTATAACGATCTGCGCATTTTCGCCGCCAAGCAGATGAAAACCAACGACGACGGCAGCGCCGCCGACGATGCAATCCTGATCGGCGACACGGTGCTGCGCTCGACGCTGAACAGCGTTGGCAGCGAGCTTTCGCGCATTGTGAACGGGTTGTCGGGCAACCCCAACCGCCTGAGCGATCTTGGCATGAGCTTCGCCGACCTGCCGGAGAGCAAGGATAACCCGTTCGTGCGTAACATCATCAATCTGGATGAGGGAAAGCTTGATTCCGCACTCTCCAGCGACTTCAGCAGCCTGCGCAAGGTCTTTGAATTCACCTTCACCGCCGATAACGCCAATCTCGGCGTCTATTCGCGCACCAACGCGCTTTCCATCAGCAGCATGACGCTGAACCTGACCTTCGCCAAGGCCACCACGCAGGACAGCAGCGCCTTCAGCATCGCCGATGCCAATCAGCCGGTGGTGGCGGCCGTTGCCACGCCCGGTATGTTCACCGCCGGCTCGGTTACCATCAAGGGCGCCACGCTAACGCTGAGCGACGGCGACACGCTGAGCCAGGTGATCGACAAATTCAACGCCATTAAAACTCAGACCGGCATCCAGGCGTCGCTTAAAACCATTACCCCCGGCGTTTCCTACGGCATCACCTTCACGGCCACCGCCACCGGCACCGCCAACGCCTTTGATCTTTCCGACCCCGGCACGGTGACCGACCCTTCCAGCGTCTTCGCCAACGTTACCTTCGCCACCACGCAGGCGGCGGCCAACAGCAGCTACACTGCCAGCTACGCCAATCCCAACGGTTCTCCGGCATCAACGGATGTGGATGTCACAGCCATCACGGGCGGCGGCTACACGATCAAGGGCCGCTCCGGCACCGTGCTGGACGGGCTGGTGATGATCTATTCCGCCAGCAGCGACGCCAGCATAGCCGTCAGCATGACGCAAGGCATTGGCGACCGCATCTATAATATCGCCGAAGGCGTTGCCAATGTCAGAACCGGTACGCTCAAGCTGGAAAAAGACGCACTGCAGGACAGCACCGACAAGCTCAACGAGCAGATCACCAAATACGATAACGACCTGACCACCTACCGCAACCAGCTGCTGGACAAATTCGCGGCAATGGAAAAGGCGATATCGCAGGTCAACTCGCTGCTACAGAGCCTGGATGCACAGGACAAGGCGCGCAACGCCAGCAGCGGTTAATATAATTAAGGATTGCAGGGAATGTACAAACAACAATACCGGGCCTACGCCAGCGCCACCCAGACCGTTGCCAAGACCCGCCAGATCATTATGCTATACGATGCCGCTATCCGCAATCTGCAGCAGGCGAGGGACATCCTGCAGGATCACAGCCGCATTGAAGAACGCTTCCGCCTGCTCAGCCGCGCCAATGAAATCGTCTACGGCTTGCAGGGTTGCCTGGATTTCGACAATGGCGGCGAGGTGGCAAAAGTGCTGTATGATTTCTATTCCTCTGTCGATGCGCGCATCCTAAGCCTGCACCGCCTGCAGAACCCGGCCGTGTGCGACCAGCTGATCAAGGATATGAAGGCCATGCGCGACACCTGGGACGAAATCGACCGCGCCGGCGCATCCGATGAGAATGCGCCCCCCGCAGGCGCGGTGCCGCCAGCCGGCGGCGACGGCAGCATGGCGATTTCCGCTTAAGTTCTTGCGCGCTCGCAGCAGTATATAAACGCGCTATTTTTCTGGGTTTTCCCGTTTCTGGCATGCCTCTTGCAAGTGTGGAGTACGTACTTTGCATGCATCTGAGGAGCCATCATGCCCAACCTTGCTACGCTGCCGCTGCCAATTCCTGTGCCGCCCGCCGTTCCGGCCCTGCCGGATGTGGCTTCCGCCGTGCTCAAATCACCCGCCCCTGCAAATAAGCCGGAGGATGCCAAGCCGAAGGAGCAGGATTTTTCCAAAGTCCTGAAAAATGCGCAGGAAGAGGAGGAGCCGGAGGAGGAAGAGGAGCCTTCCGAGAAAAATAACGCTTCCGTCAATGCTGCGCTTCTGGTCGCACCGGTACTGCCGCAGCAGGCGCCACCCGTAGCTGAAGCCGCCGCCAGCCCGTCTCCGGCGGTTACCGCACCGGCGTCGGCTGTGGATGCGTCCGCCGCGGAAACACCCGCTTTGCCTGATGCGGCGCCCGTCTTGCCCACGGAGGCATCCCCGTTTGAAATACTGCTGAGCGGCAACGAGCCGCCGGTCATTATGCCGCAGGCCACGGCTCCAGCCATCAATGCGCCAGTGCTGCCGCAAATGCCACCCGCTATGCCACCCGCTATGCAACCGGAGGCTCCGGCGTTGCAAACGCAGGCAGCACCTGCTATCCCCGCCGCTATGCCCGTAGCGGATACCCCCGCAGCCGATACGGTTCCGCTCCCGGCGCTGTCGCCGGACGAACAGGTGGAGGTGCAACTGCACCCGGCACTGGCCGCTGCGGTAGCGAAACTGCCCGGCAATACGGCAGTTACCACACCCGAAGACGCGCAGGCGCTGGCCGCGCAGCTGAGCGACCTGCGCGACACGGATACGGATCTTTCCCCCGGCCTTAAGGACAAGCTGACCAAAATCATCGACGCACTGCAGGCACGCGCGCAAACCCCGGCTCCTGTACCGCAGGCCGGCGATAACACCGCCTCGCTGCTGGCGCAGCAGATCGAAAAACACCTCGCTGACCGTAACATTACAGCTATCCCCATTGCCACTCAAACGGCGGATGCGCCGCCGGTGACCATCTTCCACGCCAAGCCGGCCACTTCCGCCGATGCCCCGGCTATCGCCGCGCTGAAAACCGACGCGCCGCCAGAGCAGGGGGCGGACGGCGGCAATTCGCAGAATAATAACCCTTCACAACAGCAGCCGGGCGCGCAGGCAACGCTTCCCCAGCAGGCGGCACAGCAGGCGGCGCAGGCCGCTGCCGCTAATGGTAAATTCGAGCAGCTGCTCAACAACACGCCGCGCTCCATTTCCGACCAGGTGGTGTTCCATCTGAAAGCCGCCAGCCACGAGGGCAGCAGCCGCATCACCATCCAGCTGGACCCGGTGGAGTTGGGCAAGCTCAATATTCGCCTTGATATCGGCAAGGACGGCAAGGCGGGCATCGTAATCACCGCCGATAACCCGCAGGCGCTCGACATGCTTTCGCGCGACGCGGCAGGCCTCCAGCGCGCGCTGGCCGATGCGGGGCTCAAGGCCGATTCGGGAAGCTTAAGCTTTAATTTGCGCGGCGAGCAGCAGAGCGGCCAGCAGTCGCAGCAGCAGGCTTACCGCCAGCAGGGCGTCTACGCGCAGGAAAACGACCCGTTGGAAGAAGCCCTTAACGCAACCGCCCTTCGCACCTACGCTATGCCGGTGCATGACGGGCTTGATATCAGGATTTAACAGGAGACTCCCATGATCACCGGAACCGCATCCACCACCGATAATATCCAAACACTCACCAGTAAGCAGGATACCAGTAAGGCTGCCAGCGCGCAGAAAGCGCTGACCGGCACCTTCGACGATTACCTGAAAATGCTCACCGTGCAGCTGCAGAACCAGGACCCCACCGATCCCATGAAGGCCGAGCAGTTCACCCAGCAGATCGCCACGCTTAGCGGCGTGCAGCAACAGGTGAATACCAACACCAACCTGGAAAAGCTGATCACCATGTTCAGCGCCAGCCAGCTGAATAATTACGTCGGCTATATTGGCAAGCAGGTGCTGGCCGGCGGCAACCAGGGCATCCTCACCCCGAAGGATGGCGCTACCTTCGATTACGACCTGGAGAAGGAAGCCGACAGTGTCAAAGTCACCATCACCGACGCCACCGGCCGCATGGTTTATAACGGTGACGGCACCACCTTCGCCGGGCGCAACACGGTGATCTGGAACGGCGTCAACAGCACCACCGGCGCCACCGAGAAGCCGGGCGTGTACACGGTTGCAATTGTGGCCAAGGACGCCAGCAAGAATACCATTAAATCCACCACCTACACCACCGGCACCGTCACTTCGCTTGATACGAAAGACGGCGGCACGGTGCTCTCCATCGGCGATATTCAGATTCCCGTGGATAAGGTGGTTTCGGTGCGGCAGGCATAGGAATCAGGCACGGTATTTGCAAGAATGGCGGGTAAGGAATCATCCGCCGATGGAAAAACAGGGCGGCCTTCCGCCAAAACGAACCATACCAGGGGGAAATCATGAGCTTATACGGATCACTTTATTCCGGCGTGTCGGGCCTGAAGGGGCAGAGTAACAAGATCGGCATCCTGTCCGACAACATCTCTAACGCCAATACCATCGGCTATAAATCCGGCACCGGCATTTTTGAAACGCTGGTCACCAACTCCGGCACTGTAGCTTACTCACCGGGCGGCGTGCTGGGTGAAAACCGCCAGGAGGTCAGCAAGCAGGGCCTGCTGCAAACCACCGACTCGGCGACCGATATCGCCATTTCCGGCCGCGGCTTTTTTATCGTCAACACCGATTCCGACAGCGCAGGCAGCGTGCTCTATACTCGCGCCGGCTCGTTCCGCCAGGATTCGCTGGGGAATTTCCGCAATTCCGCCGGCTACTACCTGCAGGGCTGGCCGCTGGACCGCGAAGGCCGCCTGCCGGGCGAGGCGGGCAATGCCAACACCACCTCCTCCACCAGTCTAAGCAGCCTGGAGACGGTGAACGTCTCCGCGCTGACCGGCGTGGCGGCAGCTACCACCAACGTCGCGGTGAGCGCGAACCTGAAATCATCGGAAACCGCCTATCCGGGTCAGGCCGGCACGGTGGACATGGATAGCAACACCACCTTCAATTTCGGCATTTCGGCCAAGGACATCATCGCCCCCGGCGGCGCCAACAGCCTGGCGCGCGGCGACAAGATGATCATCACCACCGGTTCGGGCCTGAGCTACAGCTATCGCTACGGCGGCTTCACCTACGGCCGCGACGTCACCACCGCCAATAACGGCGATAGCGGTTTATCCCTGATTACCTCGCCGGTATCGCTTGGCACCAATCCCTTCACCACCACGTCCGGCAGCAAAACGGTGACCATCACTTCAACCGCGCATGGCTTGCAGAACGGACAAGTGATCACCCTCTCCGGCGTGGCGGCGGCAGTGGACGGCATTCCATCGGCGGAATTCAACCAGAGCTTCGTCATCAGCAACGTCACCGCTAATACCTTCCAGATCACCATGCCGACCACGGCGGCTTCAGCAGGCCTGACCGGCGGCGGCGCAGGCATCAGCATGGTCACGCGCCCGTTCGTCGGCAATATTTTCGACGCCTCCACCGCGACGCAGGCTTTCCTCGGCACCACCGGCACCACCGGATTTACCAGCGATGCGCTGACTTTCACCATCAATACCGCCACCGTCGGCACCAAGACCTTCACTTACACTTCCTCCACGCCGAACGCGCAGCTGGGCCAGTTCAACAATCTGAACAACCTGGCCGACGCGATCAATTCCTTCGAGGGCCTCACCGCCCGCGTGGTGAATAACCGCATCTATATCGGCGCGGTGGATGCCAACGAAGCCATCACCTTCGCCAACGGCAGCACCGTCGGCGTCTCCGGCCCGCCGGTAAAATCCGGCATCGACTGGATTCATGAGCTGGGCATCGCCAGCCTCGGCGTCGGCGACGACCGTTTCTCCTCTATGGAAGGCCTGGCCGAGCTGGTCAACAACTCACCCGGCCTCAATGCGGAAATCAGTAACCCGCAATCGGTCTCCTCGCTCACGATCAACGTGGAAGACCCGCTTGATACCATCACCTTCTCGGATGCGCCCGTGCAGGCGGCGCTGGCGGCGTTTACCTCTTCCACGCCCTTTACCACCAGCTCCGGCAGCACCACGGTTTCGCTGTCGCACCCATCGCCGCACGGCCTGAAAACGGGTGATATCGTAACGCTTGATGACACGACCATGACTGGCTATCTGGCTGCCGTCAGCGCTACCAATGCTTTTGCCACCAATACCGCAACCAACGGCGGCGGCAATACCACCATCACCGTTACCCGCAACGCGCATGGCTATTCCAACGGCCAGGTGGTGCATATTGACCCCTCCACCATGACCGGCTATCCGAGCGCCACCATTAATGGTGTTCCGCTCTCGGCATTGGATGGTAACTTCACGGTTAGCGGCGTTACCGCTAATACCTTCAATATTACCGTTGTCGGAACTGCCACCGGTACTGGCAGCGGCGGTGCAGGCACCTATCAAACGGTACCAACTTTTAATGGTATCCCGATGACCGATTTCAACGGAGCATTCGAGATCACGGTAACTGGCCCATCCACCTACAATATCACCGTGGCTGATGCCGCTACCTCTTCCGGGCCCACAGGCGCGGCAGGGTTAACCGTTACGCCGCCGAACAACTCCGGCAGCGTGGTGGCCGAGCTGGGGCTGGTTGATTCGCTTGACAGTGCATCCTACACGCCGCAGACCACCGGCGTGCTCGGACCGGCATATGATCCGCTGGATACTGATAAGAACATGGCTTCCGGCTCGATCGTGCCGCAATATTTCACCAACGTGCGGGTGTATGATTCGCTGGGAACCGGCCATGAGTTGCGTGTCGGCTTCATCAAGGTGGCGGATAATACCTGGGCGAGCGAAGTCTACGCCGTGCCGTCGTCGGACGTATCGTCCAACTTCGCCAACGGCCAGCTCAGCTACGGCACTATCAGCTTCAACGGCGACGGTTCATTGCGCACTGTCAGCTCGCTGCTATCCACCTCGATTGCCATAACATGGGCTAACGGCGCCTCCGACAGCGCCGTTACCATGAACTGGGGCACGGCTGGTCTGCCGTTTGGCACCACCACCAGCGGCACCATCGGCAAGACGGATGGGATGAGCCAGTTCGATACCAGCTATAAGGTAAATTTCGTCACGCAAAACGGCGTGCCCGTGGGCGAGCTGATCGGGGTAAGCATCACCGACGAAGGCTTCGTGGTTGCCAACTACAATAACGGCGAAACGCAGAACCTCTATAAAATCCCGATTGCCGATTTCGCCAACCCCGACCAGCTGCAATCCATCAGCGGCAACGTGTTCGCCCGCACTTCCAACTCCGGTGAAGTGAACCTGCGCGAACCGGGCACTGGTGGTACCGGCAAAATTCAGGCCTCGACGCTGGAATCCTCCAACGTGGAACTGGCCGAGCAGCTGACCGACATGATCGTCGCCCAGCGCGCATACCAAGCCAACACCAAGGTGATTACCACCGCCGACAGCCTGCTGGAAGAGCTGAACCGCATCTTAACATAACCCTTCCACTATCCCTGACTACACGGGAGCGCTCTGCGCTCCCGTTTTTTTATCATAATCCCGTCGCCCCTGGTGATGCGCAGCATCGATCCGGGGACCTATCTATAGGCTGGCGCAAATGGCCCCATGGCTCCGAGGGCGGCAGGAAACTGCGCAAACAAGCATGCCCCCCACTTTTCCATCCCCTTAAGGACTTATACTGAAAAGGTTAATTTGACATACGCTAAATGTAAATTAGCCAGCGATACTGATTGACAAAACCCAGTGATGTCACTACTTACAATCACTGAAAGTCGCACCGTGGTTCTTTTGCACATACTGTATATAATTTCATACGTTATATAGGTATAAAACGCAGAAGATTACCTACGGTTGCAATTAATGGTAGTGGAGGGGACGCGCATGGCTAAGGATGGCACCGGAAAAAAACTGAATCTCACCGGGAAACGCAACCTGACCATCCGCATCAAGGACATGGGCGACCAGGACGCCACCATCACCAACATGATGATGGACCCGCGCTATTTGCGCCAGTCTTCCTCTCTCATTCAGGATGCCCTGCAAAAAGGGTTTGACGTATTGCAGCTCGCCAACGGCGACATCGTCACCACCGGCACCAAGACTGTCGTCTACCAGTACACCTGGGACGAAGAACGCGGCAAGCTCGCCCGTATCAAGGTCGATAAAAAAGTCCGCAAGGACGTGGCTGGCGCTCCGCAGGAGCAGGAAGAGCACGAAGAGCAGGAAGAACTGGAAGACGCCTAGGCGCGGCTTCGCACTATACTACACTTTTCCTAAACCTATTTCCTGTCATTCCCGCGCAAGCGGGAATCTATCGCACCGCGTCTGCGGTGCAAAAAGCATCGCCTGATATCCGTATCCACTGGCATGACAAAATGCTCTTTAATGAATCAGCCACTCGCCTTTGCTGTAGCTCACGCGCGACGGAGTAATCAGCTCGCAACTGGCAATCGTCACCGAATGCAGCTTGCCTTCCAGCTCGCGCTCCCAGAAATGCAGGAATTTCATCAGGCCGGGAAAATCGGGGGCAATATCCAGCTGCTGCCAGGTGAAGCTTTGCAGCAGCACCGGGTAATCGGGCAAATGGTAGAGGATTTCGGCGGTGGTCAGCCGGTAATCCCGCAGCAGCTTTTCCATATCGCGCATCGAGGAATTCCTCCTGTTGCTGTGCTACGATAGGTTAATAATACCTGAAAAATGGTTAAAAATCTACTTCCAGTGTTATTTCGCCGCCCAGCCGGGATGTGCTTGGAGCAGGGATTCCAGAGTTTTTGCTTGTTCTTTGCGGTCAATAAACCCGCATTTAAGGAATACAAAGTCGTTTAACGGCGTTTTCTCCTTGGCAAAGAGAATGCCTTCGGTACCCTGCATCTCCGCATAGAGGTTCACCATCACCCGCGGCAGCCCGATAGTGCGCACTCCATCGGCACTGGTGCTCTCAATATAGCTCCCGGCGGCCTGCTGGTTGATTTTGAGTATGCGTGTAATGTGAAAAGGCACGCGTCGCGCCTGCGGATCGGCGACCGCGCGGATTTCATCCGGGCATTGGCCGAAGCTGTAAGCAAGGTTTTCCTGCTTGCAGCGCAGAAGCGGCTCTTTCTGCAATGAGGGGCCGAACGTCCCCAGCGCTACCAGGTCGGCATGCTCCCAGAGCTCGTCCGCAGAAGGGCACGGCTCAGTTGCCGGCGCGGCGTGCGCGCTTAAGCAAAACAATGCTAATGCAATAAGAGCGCGCCTCATATGCCGCGGGCGAACTTTACGGTCTGCTCATCGGTAATTGGCCCGGAGGCGCGTCCATGCACGAACTGATCGACATAGGCGTTGCCGGAATCGTCGATTCTCTCCACAGGCCCCTCCCAGATGATTTTACCGCCGTAAATCATGGCGATGCGGTTAGCCACCTTGCGCGCGCTCGCCATGTCGTGCGTGATGGTAATCGCCGTGCTGCCAAGCTCGCGCGTGCAGGAGACAATCAAATCGTTGATCACATCCGCCATGATCGGGTCCAGCCCGGTGGTCGGCTCGTCGAAGAAAATAATCTCCGGGTTGGCGGCGATGGCGCGCGCCAGCGCCACGCGCTTCTGCATGCCGCCTGAAAGCTCGGAGGGGCTTAAGCCCGCAACATCCGGCGACAGCCCCACCGCACGCAGCTTCTCCACTGCCAGTTCTTTGGCCTGCGCGCGCGTAATGCGCCCATTCTGCCGCAGCGCGAATGTGATATTCTCCCATACGCTTAAACTATCAAACAGTGCTCCGCCCTGGAACAGCATGCCGAACTTGCGCATTAAATCCTGCCGGTCGGCGCGCGTAAGCTTCGTCACTTCCTCGCCGTCAATCGTAATGCTACCGGAATCCGGCGTCACGATGCCAAGAATGCTCTTGATCAGCACCGATTTCCCCGTGCCCGACCCGCCGATCACCACCAGCGATTCTCCCTTGGCAATCTGCAAATCAATCCCATCCAGCACCACTTTCGGGCCGAAGCGCTTATGGACATTGGAGAGCTGGATTTTAGGAGTCTCGCTCATTTGGCAAAAAAGAATGCGGTGAGGACATAATTGGAAAGCAGAATCAATATCGACGCCGACACCACCGCCGCCGTGGTAGCTGAGCCCACGCCCTGTGCCCCGCCCTTGGAATGGAATCCCTGGTAGCAGCCCATCAGCGTGATGATGAAGCCGAATACGGCCGCCTTCACCAGTCCCGATACCACGTCTTTCTGCTCTAAATAATCGAATGTATTTTTCAGGTAAGTGCTGGGATTGAAGCCCAGCTCATGGATGCTCACCATATAGCCGCCCATCACGCCGATGATATCGGCAATCGCCACCAATACCGGCAGCATCACGATGCCGGAAATCAGCCGTGGGAATACCAGGTATTTATAGGGGTCGGTAGAAAGCGTGGTCAGCGCGTCAATCTGCTCGGTCACGCGCATGGTGCCGATCTCGGCGGCATAGGCTGCGCCGATGCGCCCCGCCACCATCAGCCCCGCCAGCACCGGCCCCAGCTCACGCGTGATGGAGAGCACCACCACAATCGGAATCGAGCTTTCCGCCGAAAAGCGCTGGAAGCCGGAATAGCTCTGAAGCGCAAGCACCGCGCCGGTGAAAATGGCGGTAAGGCCGATGACGGGCAGTGAATAATAGCCGATTTCCAGCATGGCGCGCAGGATTTGCCGGCCATACCAGGGCCTGCGCACCACGCCGGCAAACGACGTGCCCGCAAACAGGCTGACCCGGCCGGTCGCGCTTAAGAAAGCGAGGAATATGCGCCCAATGGCGGCGAGGAAATTCATGCCTGCCTGTGTACTGAATTTGCGGGCCGATGTCAAAAAAGCAAATGCATAAGCGGCAAAAACATTATCCCCGCTACGGCATGGCATTGTAATTGCGCTTGCGCAGCCGAAGCAAAGGCCGCTCCACGCCCCACAGCAGCGGCAGGCTCAATAGCAGGCTGAGCGCCAGCGTAAGCCCGAACAGTGCTGTGCTGTCCGGGCGCATTCCGTGCATGCAGACAAGGTATTTCGCGATGCCGAAATGCAGCAGGAAAAGCGGATAGCTCACATCGCCGCAGAATTGCTGCACTGTCTTCCAGCGCCCGGTATCATGGTGAATCGGCTGCACCAGCGGAAAGCACAGGCACAGCACGAAGCAGCCCGCATACATATAGGCGGCGTAGCTTATGGAGTAGGGGGAGATGATGCGAAAGGAAGGCGGAAGCACCAGCTGCATCCAGGCGGCGCTGACTGCCGCCATACTGAGCGCCAGCGCTGCGCTGCCGCCGAGGCGCATCCACCGCTCAATAGGCCCGCGCCAGTGATAGCTGCAGCATCCCGCCATGAAAACCACGGCGGGGCCATGATAGGTCAGATAAAAAACCCTGAACGGCGCCTGCTGGTAAAACAGCGCCAGCGTCATGCAGAGCGAGCCCAGCAGAAGCAGTAGACAAAGCCGTCGGTAAGTGGCGACCACGGCAAACAGCAGATAATACGCCATCTCCACGCTTAAACTCCAGGTGACGGGAATCAGCTTGGCATGCGTGCGCGTCGGATCCAGTTCTTTCAGGCCAAACAGCACTATATTCAGCAGCCATTCAGTATATGTGGATGGTAGGCTGAGAAACGGATATACCTTGCATGGCTCCTGATGCAAAATAGCCGCCGCTGCAAGCGGCAGGCATACCCAGTAAGCCGGGTAGATGCGAAGCAGCCGGTTGGCGAGATAGCGCGCTTTCCCGCGCAGGTCTGGTGTATAATGCTCGTTCAGCACCAGCGTGATGACATAGCCGCTAATGGCGTAAAACGCGAAGATGGGCATCGGTCCGCCCGCCATGCTCAGCGTATGGTGCGCCACCAGCAGCAGGGCGAGGTAGAGGCGTAAATACCCCATCAGTTTCGGTACGCGCGGTGCACCCGGCTGCCCATGCGCGTCAGCACTTCATACCCAATGGTCCCGGCATCCCGGGCGAGGTCATTGACGGTGTATTCTTCCCCTAGCAACTCCGCCTGCGCCTCGCTCAGTAAGGCCTCCGGCAGGGCGCTGACATCAAGCGCGATCATATCCATCGACACCCGCCCCATCACCGGCGCATAATGGCTGCCGATTTTCGCTATGCCGCGATTGCTTAGGCAACGGAAGAACCCGTCCGCATAGCCTATCTGCACAATTGCCACACGCGAGCCATTCGGCATATGCACGGTGGCGCCGTAGCCAACCGATTCATCGCGGTCGAGCGCGCGAACCTGGAGGAGGGGGGCATGCAGAGATACCACGGGCTGCATTGGGTTTTCGCCCTCTACCGGCGTAATGCCGTACAGGGCACATCCGGGGCGGGCAAGGTCGAAATGATAATCCGGTGCAAGAAAAATTCCCGAAGAATTGCACAGGCTGGCGGGAATCTCCGGCAGCAACGCTTTTGCCGCGCGAAACCGTGTCAGCTGCTCAATCGTTTTCGGATGCTCCGGCTCATTGCCGCAGGCAAGGTGGCTGATCAGCAGCTCCATATGCGGGGCCGCCTGCGGCAACTGACGCTCTGCGAACTGCGCGAGCTCGCTCTCGCTCAGTCCCAGCCGGCACATGCCGCTATCCACATGCAGCGCGAACGGCGCAGGCGCGCGTAGCCACCGCTCCACCTGACCGGGATGGTTCAGCACCGGAATCAGCCCATGCGCCTGATATTCTTTCTCCTCACCTGCATAAGGCCCATGGAAAATGAAGATGCGCGTTCCTTTATCCTTCCCGCTTGCGGGAGGGGGAGGTAATGGTGCATCCGCGCTTGAGGAAAAGCAAGGTTCCCCCTTATGTCCCCCCGCAAGCGGGGAGAGCAGTGCCTGCCGTAGCGCAATGCCTTCTTCCAGCGTGGCGACGAAAAACGTCCTGCAGCCTTCCTGATGCAGGCGCGCTGCCACCGGAACGGCGCCCAGCCCATATGCATCGGCCTTCACCACCGCCGCGCATTCGCGTCCGCTGAACCGCTCGCGCAGCAGGCGGTAATTGGCGGCAAGAGCGGACATGTTGACGGTCAGAACAGGCGAGCGGAGCATGCGAATTATCCCTCAGGAATGATCATGCCTAAGCCATACAATCCCATAAACCCGCGTCAACCCCTTATCGTGAGCCGCACCGGGCGGCGCGGGAATGACAAGGGTTTACGACGGGTCGTAATACCCGCCGCCGCGGTCTTTCGCCAAGTCCTTGAACTGGGTGAGATTTCCATCAAAGTACACCCGCACGTTGCCAATCGCCCCTTGCCGGTGCTTGGCGATGATCACTTCCGCCACGTTATGCACCCGGCTCATATCCTCCTGCCATTTGGCATACTTGGCCTCATCATCCATCGAAGGCTCGGAGCGGCCAATGTAATATTCCTCGCGGAAAATAAACAGCACCACGTCCGCATCCTGCTCGATGGAGCCGGATTCACGCAAATCCGAGAGCAGGGGCCGCTTATCCTCGCGCGATTCCACCGCGCGGGAAAGCTGCGAGAGCGCAATCACCGGAATATCCAGCTCCTTGGCGATGGCCTTCAACCCCTGCGTAATCTCGGAAACCTCCTGCACGCGGTTTTCATTGGCCTTCGTGGAAGACCCGCGCACCAGCTGCAAATAATCCACCACCAGTAGCCCGAGATTGCCGGTGCGCTTAAGCCTGCGCGCCCGCGTACGCAGGCCCGCGATGGAAAGCGCCGGCGTATCGTCGATATGAAACGGCATCTGCCCCATCTCGGAACTCACCCGCACCAGATGGTTGAAATCCTCGTGGCTGAGCCCGCCGTGCAACAGCTTGTGCGAAGGCAGGCTGCTCGCCGCCGCCAGCAGACGCGTGGCCAACTGCTCGCCCGACATTTCGAGCGAGAAGAAACCAACGCTTTTCATCTCTTTCGGCCCCAGCCCCTGGCTTTTCGCCTGCTCGAAAAAACTGCGGCAGGCGCTATAGGCGATATTGGTGGCGAGTGCGGTCTTGCCCATGGAAGGCCGTCCGGCGAGGATAATCAGGTCCGAGCGCTGCAATCCGCCCAACATGTCGTTCAGGTCGGTCAGCCCCGTATCGACGCCCACGATGCGCCCGGAATTGCGAAACGCCACTTCCGCGCGCGATACGGCGGCGGCGAGCGACGTGCGAATCGGCACGAATCCCTTCTCACCCGTGCCCTCGGCGGAGAGGTTGAACAGCTTCTGCTCCGCCATCTCGATCAGACGGTTGGCAGGCGCGTCGATATCCGGCGCGTACGCTTGGTTCACCACTTCCTCGCCAATGCCGATCAGCTCGCGCTTGAGCGCAAGGTCGTAAATCATCTGCGCATAATCGCCGACATTAATCACGTGAATCGCCGCCGCCGCCAGCTTGACCAGGTACGCCGCGCCGCCGACATCGCTCAGCGCGTCGTCCTGCTCGAAATAATGCTTGAGCGTGACGGGGTTCGCGATCATCCCGCGGTCATTGAATTTCTGGATCGCCTCGAAGATGCGCTTATGCACCGGCTCATAAAAATGCGGCGCGGCGATCTGGTCGCCAATCGCATTCAGCGCCTCGTTATTCACCAGCAGCGCCCCCAATAACGCCTGCTCGGCCTCCACGTTCGCCGGCGGCTGGCGGTAAGCCAGCGCATCGGTGTCAGATGCATTATCGGCAACGAGAGCAACGGTCATATAAGCCTGTCGGGAGTTGGGTAGTTATCTTTCCATAAGCCGCCGCCAAGTGCAAGCGTGCGCTTGATGTGGGATCAATTACGCCTATCTTAATCATTATCATCATTGCGAGCGCAAGCGAAGCAATCCAAGCCTCAGCAGGCGGATAGATTGATTGCTTCGCTTGCGCTCGCAATGACGAAAAAATCATATGACGCTTCCGCACACCGATCATTACCTCATCCCCGACCTGCTCGCTCCCAACCTCAAACTGGTGCTGTGCGGCACCGCGCTTGGCCACCGCTCAGCGCGGGAGCGCGCTTATTACGCCAATCCCGGCAACCAGTTCTGGAAAACCCTACACCGCATTGACTTGACCCCGCGCCAGTTCGCGCCGAAAGAATACCCGCACCTGCTGCCGCTTAGCATCGGCCTCACCGATTTATGCAAAACCGTCTCCGGCAATGACGACCAGTTGCCCGAAGGCGCCTGGGACCCGGAAGCCTTGCGCACAAAAATCCTCCATTACCAGCCGCGCCTGCTGGCCTTCACCAGCAAAACCGGTGCCGAATGTTTTTTCCGCTTTCATTTCAGGCGCGGCATCCGGGAATACGGCCTGCAGCCGGAACAAATAGGTCAGACGCAACTCTATGTCTGCACCTCCCCCTCCGGCCGCGCCCGCCGCTTCTGGCG
Organism: uncultured Rickettsiales bacterium; assembly: GCA_964409675.1. Lineage (GTDB taxonomy): Bacteria > Pseudomonadota > Alphaproteobacteria > Rickettsiales > SXRF01 > CAYMDD01. The sequence continues at coordinate 77,223 of CAYPEF010000001.1, forward strand.
CGAGGATATCTGGCAGGGGCTGGGGAAGCGTGTTCGCGAAATGGCATAATATTTTCTATCATGCCCGGGCCCGACCCAAGCATCCCTCCCGCCGCGTCTGCGGTGCAGCAATACCCGTCGTCCTCGGCAGCGCGCAGCGCTGTCCGGGGACCCATCTCTCCGCTTGGGCCAGCCGTGAGATGGGTCCCCGGCTCCACCCTACGGGTGGCCCGAGGACGACAAAAGTAAAAAAAACCACTTCCGGCCCCGCTCATTCCCTGCATACTGTCCCTCATTGAGCGCTCAATGAAATGCATCCGTTG
>CAYPEF010000002.1:0-39261 GCA_964409675.1 uncultured Rickettsiales bacterium
TAGGTTTGGTAGCTGGCTGACTGATGGCGGGGGTGTTGGCCAGCATTTCGCCATCAATTGGGAGTTTTAATGCCTTGTCCTTCAATTCGATCACGATGCGCTCGGCGAGCTTCGGGCCGACGCCGCTGATGCGCGAAAAGGCGGTGGTGTCCTTGGCGAGGATGGCGTGCTGGAGCGACGCCGGGGAATGCGCGCCGAGGATGGAAAGCGCCATCTTGCTGCCGACGCGCTGGACGCCAAGCAGCAGGCGGAACCATTCGCGCTCGACGGCGCTTTCGAAGCCGTAGAGATGGATATGGTCTTCGCGCACATGGGTTTCGATGCTTAAGCGCACTGCTTCGCCGACGGCAAGCATGCTCAGCGTGCGCGGCGAGGCGAACACGGTATAGCCGACGCCGCCGACGTCGATCACGGCGTAATCATCGCCGGTTTCTTCTACGATGCCTTTGAGGGAGCCTATCATGATAATTCAGTAATGGATGAACAGATATTATGTAGTGCCTGAATGTAGCATTGCCACATCAGAACTACAAACGCCTAAACGATGGCGGCCAGAGTGTTTACCGTGCGGTGCTGCGCGTGCGCAATCGCAACTGCCAGCGCGTCCGTCGCATCGGTTTTCATGGTGCGGCAGCCGGGCAGCAGCATGCGCACCATCTGCGCCACCTGCGATTTCTCGGCGTGGCCGCTGCCGGTGACGGTTTTTTTGACGAGGTTGGTGGCGTATTCATGCACCGGCAGGTGGTTCAGGGACAGTGTCAGCAATATCGCGCCGCGCGCCTGCCCCAGCTTCAGGGTAGAAGCGCCATTCATGTTGACGAAGGTTTCCTCTACCGCCGCTTCCTGCGGCGCATGCTCGGCGATCACGCGCGCGAGGCCGATATGGTGGAAGGCAAGGCGTTGCGCGAGCGTCTGATGCGTAGAGGTGGTAATGACGCCCGCCTCCACGAAGGAAAGCCGGTTGCCTTCGCTGCGGATAATACCCCAGCCGGTGTGGGTGAGGCCGGGATCGATGCCGAGGATGAGAGTCATGGGCGGTGATGAGGGAGTGAGGGATGAGGGATGATACGGGATTGCGTTGGGTTTGGCAATCCGGCGGCTTATTCCCTCTCCCCTTGTGGGAGAGGAGAAATATTATAGTTACGCGGCGCTTAGCTTTTCCATCACATCTTCGGGAATTTCGAAATTGGCGAAGACTTCCTGCACGTCGTCGTTATCTTCCAATGCATCGACCATTTTAAGGAGGGTTTTGGCCTGGTCTTCGCTGACGGCGGTAGTGGTTTTGGGAATCCAGGTGAGTTTGGCGGATTCGGGGTGCTGGAAGCGGGCTTCCAGCGCATCGCGCACGGCTCCGAAGGATTCTACGGAGCAGGTGACGATGTGCTTGCCGTCCTGGATTTCGCAATTTTCCGCGCCGGCTTCGAGGGCGGCTTCGAACATTTGTTCTTCGCTGGCGACGCTTACGGGATAAGCGATGCGCCCGATATAGTCGAACATGAAGCTGACGCTGCCGGTTTCGCCCATGGCGCCGCCGGCCTTGGTGAAGGCGGAGCGCACTTCAGAGGCGGTGCGGTTGCGGTTGTCGGTGAGGGCCTGCACGATGACGGCGACGCCGCCGGGACCGTAGCCTTCGTAGCGCACCGGCTCGAAGCTGTCGGTATCGTTGTTGCCGGAGGCGCGCTTGATGGTGGCTTCAATCTTGTCGCGCGGCATGTTTTCCTCGCGCGCCCACTGGATGGCGCTGCGCAGGCGCGGGTTGGTGGCGGCATCCGGCGCGCCGCCCTTGCAGGCGGCAGTGATTTCGCGCTGGATTTTGGTGAAGATTTTCGCCCGCTTGGCGTCCTGCGCGCCTTTGCGGTGCATGATGTTTTTAAATTGGGAATGGCCTGCCATGGGATAATGCTTGTTAGGAAGGAATGCGAACGGGCTAGCCGTTCGCATCGCCTCCGGCGGATTTGATGAATACATCGACGCGGTCGGCATCGCTGCCAGCGTTTTTATTGCCCTCGGCCTGCACGGTGATGCGCAGGTTGCTGATACCCTTGTCGATGAGGTAGGCGCGCACGGCGAGCGCGCGCGACAGCGACACGCGCCGCGCCGTGCTCGGCTGCTCGGGGCTGCCGGACGCATAGGCGACGATGGAGACACGCAAAGCCTCATCTTTCTTCAGGCGGGCGGCCAGCGTGTCCAGATCATCGTGTGAGGAGAGCGGGACGGTGGTTTCGGTGGCCTTGAAGGGGAGGCGCACTTCCGGGGCTTTGCTATCGCTTACAGCGGGGAAAGTTTCCGCCGGGATGATGGCGGCGACCTGCTTCTCCGCCGGTTTTTCTTCCGCGGCCGGAGCTTTGACTTCCGGCGATGGTTTTTCAGCCGGAAGCGCCGGGGCGGGCGGCGGCGGCGGCGGTGGCGGTATCAGTTCCGCCAGTTCGGCATTGGGTACCGGGTTGTCGAACGGGTTATGCTCGGATGATGCGGACGCTGCCGGTTTTTCGGCTTCCTTCGGCTCAGGCGGCAGAGGTGGCAGCGGCGGGAGTTCCGTTTTTACGGACTTTTCCTTTAATAGCTTTTCCTTCGCAGGCTTTTCAATGACGGGTGGCGCTATTTCCGGCGTGGTAGTTTTTAGCGCAGGAAGCTCCGGCAATGCATGCATGGCAGCAGGTGGCGTCACCGGCTCCGGCTCTTTGATCTCCGGGAGTTTCGCGTCGGGCTTTGGCAGTATGTCTGCGGGCGGCGCTGGCGGAGGTGCGGGCGGAGGCTCGATGGCAGGAACGCTGGGTATAGCCTGTGCAGGCGGTTCTGCGGGTGCGGGCATTGCCGGCGGAGGTGGCGGCGGTGCAATTACCGGCTCCGGCGCGGGCGGAGGCGGTTCTACTGGCTTCTGTGGCGCAGCAGACGGCAGGGCAACCGGCGGTTCGGCTGCCAGCGGTGTTGCGGCGGGCGGCTCTGCGGGGGCAGGTGTTGCCGTTTTCTCTTCTTTTTTGAAGAAGGACTTGATGCTGTCCGTCCAGCCTTTTTTGGGTTCGTCAGCAGTCGGCGGAGTGGGCGGCGGCTCGACAGCGGCAGGCGGCGCTGGCGGCTCAATGACGGGAGCGGCCGGTATTTCAGGTTTCACAGGTTCCGGCGGTGCGGGCGGCGGAGTGATCTCCTGCGGCGCTTCCATTACTGCGGGTGCGGCGGGTGGAACGGCTGCTTCTTCCACGGGAGCGGATTTTTTAGCGTTCTTTTCTTTTTTAGGTTTTACTTTTTTCTCCGGCGCGGGCGGTTCAACTGCGGCAGGCGGCGGCGGTTCAACTGCAGGTGCGGCTTGCGCAGGCGGTTCCACAGGTACGGGCGGCGGCGGTGGTGCGATGACAGGCTCCGGTGCGGGCGGAGGCGGTGGTGCAGGCAGCTCTGCCGCCGGCGGGGCGACATGGACAGGCTCAGGCGGTTTTACGGGCTCCGGCGGCGCGGGCGGTGCTGGCGGAGGCGCGGGCGGTTTCACTTCTTCCGGCGGCAATGCGGTAACAGGCGGCATGACCGGCTTCTCGAGTTTGGGAGCCGGCGGCTCCACTGCGGGAGGGATAATGGCGGCGGGCGGCGGAGGTGGCGGTGCGGGCGGCTCAACGGGCTTGGCGGGCGCAAGCACGGGCGGGGAGATATGCGGTGTTTCCGCTTCCTTCACCACCGGTTCCGGCATGGCGGGCGCAGGCGTGATAGGTGTTTTTACGGGCTTGCTTTTCTTTGCAGGCGCTGTGGAAACGGCAGGCTCAGGCGGTGCGGGCTTTTTCACCGGCGCTTTTTCGACCGGTTTTTTCTCCGCCTGCTTTTTGGGCGCGGGAGCGCTTGCTTTGGGTTTTGCTTCCGGCTTCGCTTTGGTGGGTACTTCCGCTGTTACGGCGGGGGTGTGCACGGGAGCAGTGGGCTCCGGCAGCTTGTGACCTTTGGGGCCTTCCTGCCATACCAGCGCCTTGCTCGTGGGGGCGGTAACGGCGCGCGGCGCGCGCAGCTGGTCCAGCGCATCCAGATGAATTTCCACCGAGGGCTGCGACGGTGCGCGCAGGCCGATAGCCGCATGAGCGGGGCCGGCGCAAAGCAGCAGGCTTGCCGTGCTGGCGGTGAGCAGGGTGGCGAGGGAGAGGGCTTTATTCTTCATTCTGGCGGCCTGTGATATACGCATGTTACCGGGTAGACGCTAGTATAGCGCGGTAGAAGTTAATTTTTTCATGCGCTTGCTGCAAGCAGTTTCAGCATGGAACCCTGCAGTCCCGGGGAGGAGGCCAGCAATGTGCCGGAATCGGGATTATAGGGTAAGCCATTGATCTGAGTAATGTTTCCACCTGCTTCCTGCACCAGGAGCCACCCGGCGGCGACATCCCAGAGGTGCTGGGGAGGGAACCAGCCGGCATCGAACCGCCCGGCGGCGATATAGGCGAGGTCCAGCGCGGTTGCGCCCGTGTAGCGGAATCCCGCCGGGCAGCGGCAGGCGGCGGTGATGGCGGCGAGGGTGGAAGCGTCGGCGTTGCCGGGGTTGCCCATCACCAGCATGGCGTTATCAAAGCTGTCGCGCCGCGAGACGGTGATGCGGTGGTCGTTAACGAATGCGCCGCGGCCCCGCTCGGCGTGGAACAGTTCGTTATGGATGGGGTCGTAGATGATGCCCGCGATGATTTCCGCCCTGCTGCCGGTGGTTTTCTCCAGTGCGATAGCGGTGCAGAAATAGGGGATGGCGTGGATGAAATTGCTGGTGCCGTCCAGCGGGTCGATGATCCAGCGGTGCGTGGCGTCGGAGCCTTTGATCTCGCCGCTTTCCTCGGCCAAAAAGCCGAATTCTGGGCGGGCCTTGCGCAGCTCGTCGATCAGCAGCTTCTCGGTGCGCTTGTCGGCGTTGGTGACGAAATTGGACGCGCCTTTTTTCGACACCTGAAGCCTGTCCACCTCGCCGAAATCGCGCAGCAATCCCTTGGATGCCTTGATGGCGGCGGCGGACATGACGTTGATGAGAGCGGAGGGCATCAGTCCTTCGCCCGCTCGATATAGGAATTGTCCGTGGTGTTGACGACGATGCGGGTGCCGGATTCGATGAAGGGGGGCACCATCACGCGCACGCCGTTTTCGAGAATGGCGGGCTTGTAGGAGGAGCTGGCGGTCTGGCCTTTTACCACCGGGTCGGCTTCGACGATTTTCATCGTCACTTTTTCCGGCAGCTTGATGGAGATCGGGCGGCCTTCGTAGGTTTCAATCGTCACCGTCATGCCATCCTGCAGGAAGGGCAGGGCGTCGCCCAGCAGGTCTTTGTTGAGGGAGAACTGGTCGTAGGTTTCGTTATCCATGAAGGTGAGCTGATCATCGTCCGCAAAGAGGAAATTGCAGGAGCGGGTGTCGAGCGAGACCCGTTCCACGGACTCCGAGGAACTCAGGCGGATATTGTCCTTGGTGCCGGTGAGCACGTCGCGGATTTCCACCTGGTTGAAGGCGCGTAGGTTTCCCGGCGTGCGGATTTCGTGCTTCACTACCAGCCAGAGCTTGTCCTTATATTCGATTACCATGCCCATGCGCACGGCGGAGCCGTCGATTCTCATATATTATTATCCTTTTTTGTCATCTTAAGCGCAGCGAAGAATCTCAGGCGGTTGCGGGAGATGCTTCGCTATGCTCAGCATGACGGATTGCTTGATTAAATGCTTCCACCGCCGCTTTCGGCCCGTCCGGGTGGTTCCAGACGGAGGTGATGGCGGCGATGAAATCCGCGCCGGCCTGTACCAGCGGCGCGCAGTTACCGGGGGTGATACCACCGATTGCCACGCACGGCAAGACCGTATAGGTCTGCCACCAGGTGAGGATGTCGAGGTCGGGCGTGCCCCATTTCTCCAGTTTTTCCCTAGGCTTTGAGCTGGTTGGGTAAAACGCGCCGAAGGCGATGTAATCCGCGCCCGCTTCGCCCGCTTCCATGGCGAGGTGGACGGAGGCGTGGCAGGTGATGCCGAGCACGGCATCCGCGCCGATGGCGGCGCGGATTTTTTCGATGGGCCAAGTTTCCAGATCTTCCTGCCCGATATGCACGCCGTCAGCCTTGCAGGCGTCCATTAAATCCGGGCGGTCGTTGAGGATGAAGGCGGCGTCATGCGCGTGGACGATCGGCTCGATGGCGCGGGCGGCGTTGAGGATGTCAGCGTCGGAGGCGTCTTTCAGCCGCAGCTGCAAGCAGCCGATGTCGCCGCCGGAAAAGGCGGCTTCAACCTGCGCCGGGAAGGTGGCGAAGTCAATGGTGGGTGGGGTAACGAGGTAGAGGCGGCAGGAGGGGGTGTCATCCCCGCGCATACGGGGATCTCGGGCAACAGTGCAAGAACCCTCGGATCCCCGCATGCGCGGGGATGACGAAGCCATTACATCTCGCCCTTGTAGATTTTAATCAAATCTCCCAGCAGCTTCAGCGCTTCGTCGCGGGGGCGCTGGAAGGTGTTGCGGCCGATGATGGAGCCGTTGCCGCCGCCGTCGCGGATGGCGCGGGCTTCGTTGTAGATGTCCTCGACGCCCTTCGACGCGCCGCCGGAGAAGACTACGATGCGACGTCCCGCGAAGCAGGCCTGCGTCACATGGCGGAAGCGGGCGGCGGCGTCACTGATCGAAATCTTTTCCGATTCATAGACTTTCTTGGCCTCGCCTTGCTCCAGGAAATCGGTGGGGGGTTTTACCTTGATGATGTGCGCGCCGAGCAGGGCCGCCATGTGGGCGGCATAGGCGCAGATATCCATGGCGGTTTCGCCGTTTTTGGAAATGTCCGCCCCGCGCGGGTAGGACCAGATGACCACGGCCAGGCCGTAAGCCTTGGCTTCCTCGGCCATCTCGCGGATTTCTTCCATCATGTCGAAGGCGGAGTGGCTGCCGGGGTAGATGGTGAAGCCGATGGCGGAGCAGCCCAGGCGCAGCGCGTCGGCTACCGAGCCGGTGAGGGCCTGGTTCGGCACGTCGTCCTTGGGAGTCAGCGAGTTGGAGCTGTTGACCTTGAGGATGGTGGGGATTTGCCCGGCGAACGTGTCGGCTCCGGCTTCGATCATCCCAAGCGGTGCGGCGTAGGCGGAAAGGCCGGCGTCGATGGCGAGCTGGAAATGGTAGTGCGGGTCGTAGGCCGCCGGGTTTTTGGCGAAGCTGCGGGCGGGGCCGTGCTCGAAGCCCTGATCCACTGGCAGGATCACCAGCTTGCCGGTGCCGCCTAGCTTGCCCTGCATCAGGATGCGGGCGAGGTTTGCCTTGGTGCCGGGGCAATCGCTTTCGTAATGGCTGAGGATTTTTTTGACTTCGGGGGTAATCGACACGGGAAACTCCTTGTTAAAATCGGTAAGGTGCGGTTTGGATAGCGTCTTTATCCTTGGGGTTCAACTAAAAAGCCGGTTTAGGCCGCCCGCATAAGCGCGGCGATGCCGGGGAGGGTCTTGCCTTCCAGCCATTCGAGGAAGGCGCCGCCGGCGGTGGAGAGGTAGGTGAATTCCTCTGCCAGTCCGGCGTGGGAGATGGCTGCCACCGTATCGCCGCCGCCGGCGACGGTTTTGAGGGTGCCCTTGCGGGTGAGCTTGGCGAGCAGGCGGGCCATGCCAACGGTGCCGCAATCGAACGGGCTGACTTCGAATGCGCCTAACGGGCCGTTCCACACGGCGGTTTTGCAGGCGCGCAACTGGGTGGCGTAGAGCCCCATGGTTTCCGGGCCGACATCAACCATCATCCGGTCCGGGGGGATGGCATTCGCGTCGGCGATGATGGAGGAGGCCTGCGGTTCCAGGCAGCTGGCAGCCACGGCGTCCACCGGCAGGATGATTTCGCAGCCAATGTCTTTGGCGCGCGAAAGCACATCCAGCGCGGTCTGCTTCAGGCCGGGTTCGCACAGGGAACAGCCGACAGTGTAGCCTTGCGCCATCAGGAAGGTGTTGGCCATCGCGCCGCCGATGATAAGCTTATCGACTTTGGTGATCAGGTTTTCCAGCAGCTCCAGCTTGGTGGAGACTTTCGAGCCGCCGATGATGGCGGCCAGCGGATGCTCGGCTTCGGAGAACAGCGCCATCAGCGTGCCGACTTCCTGCTCCAGCAGGCGGCCGGCGGCGAAGGGGAGGTATTTGCTGATGCCCGAGATGGAGGCATGCGCGCGATGCGAGCAGGAGAAAGCATCGTTGACATAATAATCGCCGAGGCTCGCCAGTTCCTGCGCGAACAGGGCGTCGCCTTTTTCTTCTTCCGCATGGAAGCGCAAATTTTCCAGCAACAGGAACCCGCCCGGCTGCAACTGCGCCACCGCCTCATGCGCCGCCGCGCCGATACAATCGACGCCGAAGCGCACTTCGCGGCCATTCAGCGCGGAGGATAATGCATCGACCAGAGGAGCAAGGGAATATGCCGGTTCGAATTTTCCTTTGGGGCGGCCAAAATGCGAGAGGATAACGATTTTCGCGCCTTTGCCGGAGAGTTCATTTAAGGTGGGCAGCAGGCGCTGGATGCGCGTGTCGTCGGTGACGCGCCCGCCTTCCATCGGCACGTTGAGATCGGTGCGCAGGAGCACGATTTTGCCGTGTACCTTCAGCGTGTCGAGCGTGGGCAGTGCGCTCACAGCGCGCTCCACAGCTTCGCTACGTCCAGCATGCGGCAGGAGAAGCCCCATTCATTGTCGTACCAGCTGGCTACGCGCACCAGGCGCTTGCCGGTGACGTAGGTGGCGGAGGCATCCACAATGCTGCTGTTGGGGTTGTGATTGTAGTCGATGGAAACCAGTTTCTGTTCGTCAAATGCCAGCACGCCTTTGAGTGGGCCGCTGGCGGCTTCTTTCAGGATGCGGTTGACTTCCGTCTTGTCGGTGTCGCGCGCGGCCTGGAAGGTTAAGTCCACCAGCGAGACGTTGGGGGTGGGCACGCGGATGGAGGTGCCGTCCAGCTTGCCTTCCAGTTCCGGCAGCACCAGGCCGAGCGTCTTGGCGGCGCCGGTGGAGGTGGGGATCATGGAGAGGGCGGCGGCGCGGGCGCGGCGCAAATCCTTGTGGCTGCCGTCCACCAGATTCTGGTCGCCGGTGTAGGAGTGGATGGTGGTCATGAAACCGGATTCGATGCCGATGGCTTCGTGCAGGGCCTTGGCGAGCGGGGCCAGCGCGTTGGTGGTGCAGGAGCCGACGGAGACGATGTGCTGCTTGCCGGTCAGCATGGCGTTGTTGACGCCGTAAACGATGGTGGCTTCGGCGTCCGGCGCGGGGGCGGAGATGAGGATTTTCTTTGCACCGCCTGTTAGGTGCTGCGCGGCGCCGTCACGCGAATTGAACTTGCCGGAGCATTCCAGCACCATGTCTACGCCCATACCCGCCCAGTCAATTTTTGAAGGGTCTTTTTCATGGGTGATGCGCACGCGCTGGCCACGGATGAGCATTGCATCGCCGTCTGTCGTCAGTTCGCCGTGGAAGGGGCCGTGCACGGAATCATATTTCAGCAAATGCAGGTGGGTGTCGATGGCGGCGGGGCCGTTGGCAGCAATCAGTTGAATGTCGTTACCGGTGCGTTCGGCAAGCGCGCGCACCACGCAGCGGCCGATGCGGCCGAGTCCGTTAATTCCAATGCGTAGCGTCATAGTCAGTCAGTTAACCTATAAATGCAGCGATAGGCTATAGAGCCCGCCGATAATGAAAAAGAGTCCTGTGGCATACACGATATAGGAGGCTATTTGCAATCCCCGCAGTTGTTTGTCAATTTCTGCTTTTTGCTCCGGGGTGGCGCAGACGGCGCGGTTCATGCCTAACCTCCTGATTCTGCTACCGAAGAATAAAAATGTTATCACGCTGTCCGTAAGGCCGATAAAAAGAAGGCAGGCGCCGAAGATAATGCCTGCCTCGCTTTCCAGTAGTTTTTGCAGGGCTTCCATGCGGCTACCCTTGCATGCGGTGGATAATTTTTTCTGCAATCGTCTCCGGCGTTAGGCCAAAATGGCGGTACAGCTCCTCGGCCGGGGCGGAGGCGCCGAAGCCTGGGATGCCGATATTCAGGCCGTTCTCGCCGGTGTAGCGCTCCCAGCCATAGGGCGATGCGGCTTCGATGGAAACGCGCAGCGTGTCTGGCCGCAGCGTCTGCGTGCGGTAGGCGGGGGCTTGCGCATCGAACAGCTCGGTGCATGGCATGGAGACAACGCGAGATGCAATGCCTTTATCTGTCAGCAGTTTGCTGGCGGCCAGCGCGATATGCACTTCCGAGCCGGTGGCGATCAGGGTGACGCGGGCATCCGTGTTTTCCGCCAGCACATAACCGCCGCGGGCGCATTTATTTTCTTTTTCATAGGAGGTGCGCACGGTGGGCAGGTTCTGGCGCGAGAGCGCCAGCAGCGAAGGCGCGTTGCGGGTGGCGACCGCCAAGGCCCAGCATTCCAGCGTCTCGGTGGCATCCGCCGGGCGGAACACCAGCAGGCCGGGCATGGCGCGAAGCGAGGCCAGGTGTTCAATCGGCTGATGGGTGGGGCCGTCTTCGCCGAGGCCGATGGAATCATGCGTCATCACGTAGATGGCCTGCTGCTGCATCAGCGCCGAGAGGCGGATGGAGGGGCGGCAGTAATCGCTGAATACTAAAAAGGTGCCGCCGTAGGGGATGAAGCCGGAAAGCGCCAGCCCGTTCATGGCGGCGGCCATGCCGTGCTCGCGCACGCCGTAATAGAGATAGCGGCCTGCGTAATTGCCGGGGGCGATGGGCGTTAGGCCGCCGGTTTTGGTATTGTTGGAGCCGGTCAGGTCCGCTGAGCCGCCGATCAGCTCGGGGATGTGGGCGTTCAGCACTTCCAGCGCGTTCTGCGAGGATTTGCGGGTGGCTTCATTGGGTTTGGATTCGGCGAGCTTCTTTTTATAGTCATCCACCGCCTGCGCCCAGCTTGCGGGGAGTTCCTTGCTGAGGATGCGCTCATATTCGCTGCGCTTGCTGGCCTCCAGCGTATCAAGGCGCTGCTGCCATTGCCGGTGCAGGGCTTTGCCACGCGCAGCGGTTTCGCGCCATGCGTTCAGGGTTTGCTCGGGGATGTGGAACGGCTCATGCGGCCAGTTGAGTTTTTCGCGGGTGCCGGTGATTTCGCTTTTGCCGAGCGGCGAGCCGTGCGTGGCGGCGGTGCCGCCTTTGGTCGGTGCGCCGTAGCCGATAGTGGTGCGGCAGGCAATCAGGGTGGGTTTCGCGGAGGCGCGCGCCGCTTCGATGGCGGCTTTGATGGCGGCGGCGTCATGCCCGTCCACGCTTGCGGCATTCCAGCCGTAGCTTTCGGCGCGCTTGCGCGTGTCGTCCGACACGGCGAGGCTGGTGGGGCCGTCGATGGAGATACCGTTATCATCGAACAGCACGATCAGCTTGCCCAGTTTCAAATGTCCGGCGAGCGACATGGCTTCGTGGCTGATGCCTTCCATCAGGCAGCCGTCGCCGGCGATGACGTAGGTGTAATGGTTCGAGATTTCCTCGCCGAAGCGGGCGGCGAACATGCGCTCGGCGAGCGCGATGCCCACCGCGTTGGCGATGCCCTGGCCCAGCGGGCCGGTGGTGGTTTCGATGCCGGCGGCATGGCCGAATTCCGGGTGGCCGGCGGTTTTCGCGCCCATCTGGCGGAAGCGCTTCAGCTCGTCGAGCGATATGTCGTCATAGCCGGTGAGGAACATCAGCGCGTAGAGCAGCATGGAGCCGTGGCCGGCGGAGAGGATCAGCCGGTCGCGGTCGGGCCAGTGCGGCTGCGCGGGGTTGAAATTGAGGAAGTGGCGGTAGAGGACGGTGGCCACGTCGGCCATGCCCATCGGCATGCCGGGATGACCGGAGTTGGCTTGCTCCACGGCGTCCATGGCGAGGACGCGGATGGCGTTGGCGAGGTCGGTATGCTGTGCGTCAGCGGATGCAGAAGATGAGGGGGAGCGTGCGGGTTGCGTGGTCATGTGTATAAAGCTGTTTCCAACTAAAGAATGTGATGTTATGGTTGCATGCATCTATAAGCGCATCCATCGCATAACGCACCCAAAAATTACATTCTTTGCTAAAAAACTAACGACGAGATAGAGATTATGGTACAAACCGCGCCGCGTATTTTCAGCTCCGACACGCTCGAAGAGGCCTTCGCCCACGAGGGGACGAATGAAAGCCAGAATCCCGCCGCCGCGCAGGCCGTGGACCGGGTGTTCCAGGCGCTCGCCCGCATGGAAGCGCTGGTGGACGGCTATACCCCCGCCGTGCGCGAGCGCGAGGCGCAGATGCAGGATGAACTGCACCAGCTGCAGCAGGAGAACGCTAATCTGAAAGCCGACCGTCAGGAACTGGTGCAGGCCGTGCGTGCGCTGAAGGGCCAGAACGATACGCTGGCGCAGCAGATGGACGAAATTTCCTCCCGGCTGGACGGGGCATTGGAGCGCATTGCAGCGGCGTTGCAGGAGTAGTCCGGGGTTTTTTGAAGTTTCCCCGTTTCTACATAATAATATGGCTGCAATTGGTGTGGCTATTATATCGGAGCTATATAAAAAGCTCGCTTTTCTGCGGTGGCTTCATTAATGTTTACATGAATGGGGAGGAAAACATCCCCACTGGTGAATAACAGGGACGTTACTAAATGAATATACTAAGCGGCCTCGCGCATGCGCAGGCTGAGCAGGGCGATGACAGGATTGCCTTGTTCGAGGAAATATGCGCCGTTATGCGCGCATCTGGCATCTACAATGGGGAAATGACGGAAGCGCTTCTGGCGCCCTATCTGACTGGGAAGGCCGAGCTGCAGCCTTTGCTGATGCAGCTTGAAGGTGCATTGCAAAGGGTGGCGGTATGAGCGGCGCAGAGAGTCAAGCCCCGCTTGGTGAGTTGCGCAATGCAATCGCCACATTACGCGGCATTGAATTGTTGAAATCCATCCAGGTCAAGGCCGAGGCGAATGTCGAGCATGACGAAGCCAAGCGCATATCATATCTGACGGATTTATTTATCACTATCCATGCCGGGTTGTTTGCCAATGCCGAGCATAGTACCGGCGCGGAAGGGCGCGGGGAGGATAGGCTGCTGCATATTCCCGGGGAGATTCCCGGCGGCAAGAACGGACAGATTAGCATGCGCTTCCGCGCGGCCGTGGAACATTTTGTCAGTAAAAATGGCGATACGTCTTCGCAGGCGCAGCGCCTGTTCGACAGCAACGGTATGGTGGTGCGCCTGCATAAAGATGAAAGTGAGGCAGTTGGTTTGGCTGCGCATGAAATAGCAAAATTTTATAAGGAAATAAAAGCCATCGGCCCGCATGGCGGCCCGTTCGATTACGGCAATGAAGTAACGCTGAATATGTTTATCGCAGCGCTGGGGAGGTTACCGGCGTTCCGTGCCGCCTATCCGGGAGGGATTGATTTCCGGCGGATGGATAAGGACGATTTTGCTGCGCTCAACAGTAAAAGTCCTGACACCGGGGCGCTTGCCACGGCGTTTGCGCACGCGATGGATGCATCGCGCACGCCCGCGTTGCTTAACCTTGCCGATCAGGGCGAGAAGCTGCGCGAATGGCCAAAATCCAAGGTGAGTGTGGCGAGTATTCCGTTTCTTGCCTATAAGGGCGAAGCCTCGAGCAATCAGCAATGCCTGGTGACGGTCAATGGAGGGCTGGTGCCGCTGGCGCACATACAGAGTGAGTTGGAGAAGCACATCAATTCCGACGAGATGCTGGCTACTTTCCGGCCGATGGGTAATGGTGATGTAATCGGATACCTGCCGGGCACCGAAACGCTGCGCGAAAAAAACGTAACGAATATCGACGGTATTCCGGTTACGCCTGAAAGCGCGCCGCTATGCTGCCTGGATATGAATATTTTAAGCGGGCTGCGAGACGAGCATCATCACCGGGTGATGGATTTGTTAAAAAAGCAAAGCCAGATTGACAGCAAGGAATATACGCTTTTCAGCCTGCGCCCGGGAGCGGATGATGATGAAAACGCTAAGAAGCTGGCAGAAAACCTGCGCATACTCGCTGGTGATGACCGTAAGCTGCAAAATGCACTGTCCGTTGCCTGTAATCATATCAATAATGTTACCGACCAGTTGAATAAGGCCGAGGACCAGATTTTTCATTTTGCTCCCGGCCATATACCGAAAAAATACACTCCTAGCGCGCAGCCCAATCTTTTTATGTGCATGGGCGGCGGCGGCTCAGGGAAAACGGCGGTGGAGGAGCTGGCGCGCGCGCAATGCGGCGAAAATTTCGTGGAGGCGTCGCTGGATAAGTTCCGCGATGTCAGCAAGCTGTATACATTGCTGCGCGCCGCCAATCATCATGCTGATGATTATAGTATCGTGGAGCCGATGGCCAACGCGCTTCGCCAATGGGTGGCGGAGACGGCGCGCGCTAATAAAATCAATGTGCTGTATGACGGCACTGGCATTCCATTCGAGCCGCGCTACGCTAAAATTGTTTCTGATTTTAAAAAGAGCGGTTATGAGACGACGATATGCGGGGTCGATACCGACCTTGAAAAAGCGATTCAGCGCGTTGGCAGCCGCTTTGAGCAGGTGCAGCGGGCATTGCCGTGGATCGTGGTGACGGGGAAGCATACGCGCGCGCCCGAAGCCATGCTGCAGGCGGAAGCCAACGGCAAAGTGGATAAGATGGCGTTTTTTTCCAATAACGGGGAGAAGGACAGGCATTATCCTTTCATGGAAACATTCACTGTGACCCAGGATGATCTGCGGGAATTGCAAAAACGCCAACGCAGCGGCGGCCTGGCGGATCATTTCCGCGCGATGATGCGCGAGCGCCCCGATTCCATCCTGCGCGCCATGGCCACGCATGATGGTGCGGTAGATATGCCGAAGCTTGATGAACTGATTGCGCGTAATACGCAGTTGCATAACAATAATACCGCCTACAACGCTGTGCAGATTGGTGGCGGCAAGTTTCGCGTTGAGGCGATTTATGACGTGGAACGTTATATTGCAATGATGGAAAAAGGTATGCTGAATCCGCAGGCATCGCATAAAGAGGGGCTGCGCCATTTGCCAGATACAGTTACATTCCATGTTCCTTCGGCTGACAGGGTGGATGGTGAAAGACCCTGGATGCTGACCGAGCGGAAGCGGCGGGATGCAGCAGCTCCTGCCAAGCCTTCATTGTAGCGGCCCGGCTATTGCTCTCAATCTCGCGCTTGCATTGGGAATCTATTTCTTTATAACCGGCATGGATTAACTAAATTCGCAGATAATCATCCGCAGATAATCGCACCGGACCACGGCATGAACAATAGAACACCGCTATACGAAGAGCATCTTTCATTGAAGGCGAAGATGTGCCCGTTTGCGGGGTATGATATGCCGATCCAGTATGCCGCCGGCGTGATTAAAGAGCACGAATGGACGCGTTCTCATGCCGGGCTGTTCGATGTGTCGCATATGGGGCAGGCGATAGTGGAAGGCGCGGGCGCAGCAGAGTTTTTCTCGCGCATCACGCCGTCGAATTTTACCTCCACGCCGCATAGCCGTGCCAAGTACACGGTGCTGACTAATGAGCAGGGCGGGATTATTGACGATCTTATTATTACCCGTGTGAGCGATGCAAAATTCTTCGTGGTGTTCAACGCGGCGCGTAAGGCGGTGGATATTGCCTGGATGAAGCGGCATCTGCCCGGAGAGGTGCGCTTTACGGAACTTGGCGACCATGCGCTGCTTGCCTTGCAGGGGCCGCGCGCCGAGGCGGTGCTGGCGGCGGAGATTCCGGCGGCGAACCTTACTGCCATGCCGTATATGACGCTGCGTGAAGCGCAGTGGAAGGGCGTGCCGGTTATTATTACCCGGCTGGGCTATACGGGCGAGGACGGGTTTGAAATCAGCGTGCCGCAGCATAAGGCGGTGGAATTATGGCGCGCGCTGCTGGGCAATCCGGACGTGCTTCCCATCGGTCTGGCCGCGCGTGACAGCCTGCGTCTGGAAATGGGCTACCCGCTCTACGGGCATGACCTGACTGAGGAGACAACACCCATTGAAGCTGCGCTTGGCTGGGTGGTCGGCAAGGGGCATGACGGGTTTACCGGCGCAGCCAATGTGCTGCGGCAGGTGCACGCAGGCGCGGAGAAAAAACGCGTCGGCATCCGCCTGCTGGAAGCGGGCATCGCGCGTGAAGGAAGTGCGCTCTATGCCGGCGATAAACAGGTCGGCGCGCTTACCAGCGGCGGGTATTCGCCCTCGCTGAAAATATCGATTGGGCAGGGATATGTGCTAAACACCTACGCTACGGAAGGGCAGAAGCTGGAAGTGCAGGTGCGCGGCAGGCGCATTCCAGCAGAAGTGCATGCGCTGGCGTTTATGCAAGCTAAAACCAAATCATCCGCAATGGCCTCTTCATCTTCCCCTCCCCTTGAGGGAGGGGCTAGGGGAGGGGTATAGATGCTAATGCATTAGTGCTTTTTTACCCCTCACCCCGGCCCTCTCCCCACAAGGGGAGAGGGGTATAATAAGGATATAGTATGTCGAACATTCCGTCTGATCTCAAATATACCGACCAGCATGAGTGGCTGAAGCTGGAAGGCGATGTTGCCACCGTCGGCATCACCGATTATGCGCAGGCAGCGCTGGGGGATTTGGTATTCGTGGAATTGCCCGTCAAGGGAAAGCAGGTAAAGGCGGGGGATGCGTTCGTGGTGGTGGAATCGGTGAAGGCGGCGAGCGATGTCTATGCGCCGATTGCCGGGGAAGTCATTGAGCTGAATGAGGCGTTGAAGGCAACGCCGGAGATTATCAATACCGATCCATATCAGGGTGGCTGGATCTGTAAGATTCGTGCCAGCAACCAAAGCGAGTTGCAGGCGCTGCTTTCCGCCGCTGATTACGAAAAGCTGGTGGCGTAAGTCATGCGTTATCTTCCTTTGACTGCGAAAGACCGGGCCGACATGCTGGCTGCCATCGGCGTGGCACATGTGGATGCGCTGTACAGCGCCGTACCGGCGAGTGTGACGCGCGACGGGCTGATTGACGGGCTGCCGCTGCATCAGGGTGAAATCGAAGTGGAGCGTGCGCTGGCGCGCATGGCCGAGAAGAATCATCCTGCGGCGCGCGGGCCGTTTTTCTTAGGCGCGGGATGCTATTATCATCATATCCCTGCCACGGTGGATCATATCGTCCAGCGCTCGGAGTTTCTGACATCCTACACGCCATACCAGCCGGAGATTTCGCAGGGAACACTGATGGCGATTTTTGAATACCAGACGATGATTGCCAACCTGACCGGCATGGATGTGGCGAATGCGTCCATGTATGACGGCGCCACCGCCACCGCCGAAGCGGCGCTGATGGCTAAGCGCGTGACGGGACGGGCGCACATTCACATTTACGGCGAGTTGCATCCGCAATATCGAGAAGTCATCAACACCTATGTGCGCAATTATGAAGGCGTGCAGGTGAAGGATAGCGCACCCGATGCGGAGGCGGCGTGCGTGATCGTGCAGACGCCGGATTTCCTGGGCCGCCCGCAGCAGCTGGAAGAGTTGCGCAAGGCATGCTCTGAGAGCGGTGCGCTTTTGGTGGTGGTGATTACGGAGATTCTCTCGCTCGGCCTGCTGCAGCCGCCGGTGGAGGCGGATATCGTGGTGGGCGAGGCGCAGTCGATTGGCGTGCCGATGAGTTTCGGCGGGCCGCACCTGGGTTTCTTCGCCTGCCGGAAAGACTATATCCGCCAGATGCCGGGGCGCTTATGCGGCGAAACGGTGGATAAGGATGGCAGGCGTGCTTACGTGCTCACGCTTAATACGCGTGAGCAGCATATACGGCGCGAGAAGGCGACATCGAATATCTGTACCAATCAGGGCTTGTTCGCGTTGGCATTCACTATCCATATGAGCCTGCTTGGCGAGCATGGGTTTACGCGACTGGCGCGGCTCAATCATGAGAAAGCCTGCGAGCTGGCCGACCGGCTGGCGCAGGTGAAGGGCGTGAAGGTGGCGAATGATGTCTTCTTTAATGAGTTCGTCATCGAATTGCCGGTGAGTGCTAGCGAGACGGTAAAGGTGCTGGCGAAGCAGGGCATCATTGCCGGCTATGTGCTGGAGGGTGGCAGGCTGCTGGTGGCGGCCACCGAGCTGACAACGAAAGACGATATGGACGCGCTGGCAATGGCGCTGGAGGCGCATATCAAAACGCACGCGCCGGCAAAGCAGAAGGAGATGGCGTGATGACGGCTATGGCATTCGCACGCGGATTAAATGTAGAAGAAAATTTGCTGTTTGAAAAAGGCACTAACGGCGCTTGCGGCGTCGATCTGCCGGAGCCGAAGCATACGGCGCTGCGCACCGGAATGCCTGCGCGCGGTAAGGTGGGGCTGCCGGAGGTGAGCGAACCGCAGGTGGTGCGGCATTTCGTGCGGCTCTCCAAGCTTAATTACGCTATCGATAGTGGCATGTACCCGCTGGGTTCGTGCACGATGAAGCATAACCCGCGCCTGAACGAGAAGCTCGCGCGACTGCCGGGCTTTGCGCAGATTCACCCGCTGCAGCCGGAGGAAACCATGCAGGGCGCGCTGGAGGTGATTTACACGGTGCAGCAATGGCTGGCCAAGCTTAGCGGCCTGCCGCAGGTGACGCTGAACCCGGCTGCCGGGGCGCACGGCGAATTCGCGGGCATCATGGTGATTCACCGCGCGCACGAAGCCAAGGGCAAGCCGCGCAAAACGGTGCTGATTCCCGACAGCGCGCACGGCACCAACCCGGCCACGGCGGCGGCCTGCGGGTATGAAACGCGCACGATACCCTCCACCAAGGACGGGATTGTGGACGTGGATGCATTCAAGGGAATGCTAAATGAAAATGTGGCGGCACTGATGCTGACCAATCCCAATACGTGCGGATTGTTTGAGCCGCGAGTGAAGGAAATCGCCGATGCGCTGCATCAGGCAGGTGCGTATTTTTACTGCGACGGCGCGAATTTCAACGCGCTGGTAGGGCGCGTGCGCCCGGCAGATTTCGGCGTGGATGTGATGCATTTCAATTTGCATAAAACCTTTTCCACCCCGCATGGTGGCGGCGGTCCCGGTTGCGGGCCGATTGCGGTGACGGACGAACTCGGGCCGTACCTGCCGGTGCCGAAGATTGTGAAGGAGGGTGAATTGTTCCGCCTGATTGCGAATGATGCGCAGAGTATTGGGCGGCTGAAAGGCTTTAATGGCCAGTTCGGCATGGCGGTGCGCGCGCTGGCCTATATGCTCTCGCATGGGGCCGATGGCTTGCGGCAGGTGGCGGAAGATGCGGTGCTGAATGCGAATTACATTTTAAGTCAGTTGCGTGATTTGTATCATGTGCCGTTCCCGGGTTATTGCATGCATGAATGTTTGCTCACCGATAAAAAGCAGAAGGAAAAAGGCGTCAGCACCGGCGATATCGCCAAGACGTTGATTGAATATGGCATTCATCCGATGACGGTCTATTTCCCGCTGGTGGTGCAGGGCGCCATGCTGATCGAGCCGACGGAGACGGAGACAAAAGCGTCGCTGGATCATTTCATCGAGGTGATGAAAATGATCGCGGCGAAAGTGGAGGCGGGTGAAGCGGCGGAGCTGCAGGCCAACCCGCAATCGGCTCCGCGCAAGCGGCTGGATGAGGTGAAAGCCGCCCGCCAGCCGGTGCTAAAATGGGAACCGGCGGAAGCGTAGTTGCTCTTGATTATTTTTCATGCCGCCGCATGGCGGCATCCGATTTTTTTAATGGCCGGACCCCGCCATGCGGCGGGGTGAAAGTAATGTTTGGGTTTTCGTAACGGTATTGATTGCTTTTTTATCGGCGCGTTGTGCCGTCCTGATCGTATGTTGATAAGGGAAGGGCGATAATCCTTTAATTAATGGAGGGTATTATGCCGCATTTCTTTAATCCGATTCCGGCCAATGATAATCAGCCGTCTCCGGATTCACCGGTGTCGACGCCGCCGGATAATCCATCGGAAAAGCCGCCGATGTATGTATCGTTCTTTTTTATATGAGGTGAAAATGACGGAGGACGGCAAGACCGTGCCTGCTGATAAAGCGGCGGCTGGGAAAGATAATGCAGCGGGGTATCATACGCCGTCCGCAATCCAGACGCCGGAGGAAGCGTGGTACAGCAACCTGATGCGCAAGGTGCGTGAGCAGGGGTATTAAGTAAATCACCTTTTTGTAGCTCAGGATATTATTACGTCATTGCGAGTGTAAGCAAAGCAATCCATGCCTCAGCGAGTGGAGAGTTAGATTGCTTTGCTTACGCTCGCAATGACGGAGAGGTTTTATATATTGCAGCATACAATGCGCGTGCTTATGCGGCGCTGACTTTGCGCTCTTCTTGCCCGGTTTCGGTATCAGCTTCATCCTGCACGGTATGCGTATCGGTTCTGCCGTACTGGTCTTCGAAGCGGACGATATCGTCTTCGCCGAGATAGGCGCCGGATTGCACTTCAATGATTTCCAGATTGATCTTGCCGGGGTTTTCGATGCGGTGCATGCAGCCGTTGGGGATATAGATGGACTGGTTTTCGGTGAGCAGGTGCTCCTTGTCGCCGCAGGTTACCTTGGCGGTGCCGGAAACCACGATCCAGTGCTCGGCGCGGTGGTAGTGCATCTGCAGGGAGAGTTTCTCGCCGGGTTTGACATGGATGTGCTTCACCTGGTAGCGCGGGCCGTGGTTGATGCTCTCATACATGCCCCACGGGCGGTAGACCTGATGGTTTTCCGAGACGATTTTGGTATTGGAGCGGCGCACATGCTCGGAAAGTTTCTTCAGCGCCTGGGCGTTGTTCTTGTCGGCGACGACGACTGCATCCTTGGTGGCGACGATTACGAGGTTATCCACGCCGTAGGTGGCGATAGCGGGGCCGTTTTCGCTGCGCATGTAGCAATCACGGCTTTCCAGCGGGTAGCATTCGCCGAGAGCGACATTGCCTTGTTCGTCTTTCGGGGAAATGCGCCAAAGCGATTCCCAGGTGCCGGTGTCGCTCCATCCGCAATCGAGAGGGATGAGGGCTGCGCGGGCAGTGCGCTCCATCAGCGCGTAATCGATGGAAATGTTTTCCGCACCGGCGAAGGAGACTTCCTCCAACCGCATGAAGCCGATATCCTGCACGGAGCGCGCTACGGCCTGCGTGCACAGGCGCACGATTTCGGGGTTCAGGCGTCGCATTTCCTCCATATAGGTTTTAGTGGAGAACATGAACATGCCGCTGTTCCAGTAATATTCCCCGGTTTCAATATAACGCTCGGCTACTTCCGCGGTGGGTTTTTCCACAAACGTATCGACCGTATAGGCGTGATCGCTGAGTGGGGTGCCGCGCTTGATATAGCCGTAGCCGGTTTCGGGGTATTCGGGCTTGATGCCGAAGGTGACGAGGTGTCCGCTTGCGGCGGCCTGCGCCGCCTGTTCAATGCCGGTGGAGAACGCGCCGCAGTCGAGGATGTTCTGGTCGGTGGGCAGCACCAGCATCAGTGCGTCGCCGTATTGCTGCTGGATGTGGAGGGCCGCGGCGGTGATGGCGGGGGCGGTGTTGCGCACGCAGGGCTCGATGATGATGTTCGGCTGGCCATGCCTGTAGGATTTCAGCTGCTCGGCGATCAGGAAGCGGTGGCGCTGGTTACCGATGACGATGGGCGGATAAAACTGCGCCGGGTCGCTCACGCGGGCGATAGTTTCCTGCATCAGCGACTGATCGGAGCCGTGCAGGCCGTAAAACTGCTTGGGATGATCCTCGCGCGACATTGGCCACAGGCGGCTGCCATTGCCGCCGGAGAGGATCACGGGTACGATTCTGGATGAGTGCGTTGCGTTCATGCGCATACCTTATATAATGACCGGTATAAAGAGGCCATAGCTATAACATATTTTAACAATTTTGCAATAGATTGATTTTTAAAATTTTTTCTCATTTTAATCTCTTATTGATACGGAAAACTTATATGTTTCGGCCGATTGCAGTTACGATTCTTTCCGCGCTGACTGTAGTTTCCGCCAAGGCGGAGGATATTCCAACTGCGGATGCCGTTGCCTGTTCGCAGCGCTATAAAGCACAGCTGGAATATGGTGTGCCGGAAGGGCAGGCCGGGCAGAATGCAGAGGCTGTCATTACCGGCTGGGGCATTGAGCCGCGCCACTGGGGGCTGGAGCGGGTGACGGTGGTGAATAATAAAATCACCCAAGCGCCGGCGCTGGCGTTTTTTTATCCGAAAGGCTCGATCAACCCGAGCAATGAGAGTGCGCCGAAGGGCGGGGCGGGGTTTTATATCAATGGCCGCATTCCAAAAAACCTGACGGCGGCCTGCCTGCAATACAGCGTCTATTTCCCGGAAGGGTTTGAGTTCGGCAAGGGAGGCAAGCTGCCGGGGCTGTATGGCGGGCGGAATGAAAAAGGCGAGTCGGCCTCGGGATGCCGCGCGGGCGGGGGCGATTTCGGCTTCTCCACGCGCTATATGTGGCGCGAGGAGGGGGCGGGCAGTTTATATGCCTACCTGCCGGGCAAGAGCGAAACGTGCGGCAAGTATATTGGTAAAGGGAGCTGGCATTTTACGCCGGGGAAATGGGTGCAGCTGGAGCAGGAAGTGGTGCTCAATACGCCCGGCAAAGAGGATGGTATTGTCCGCGTCTGGGTGGATGGCAGGCAGGTGATCAGCCTGACGGACGCCGTGATCCGCGAACGCGAAGATGTTGCGATCGACGGCGTCTTTTTTGTCAGCTTCTTCGGCGGCAAGGAGCCAGAGTGGGCTTCACCGCGCGACCAGTCCGCGCAGTTCTCCGGTGTTAAGCTCTTCCTCCGGCAGTGAGGCTTCCGCTTTGGGCGGCAGTGTGGTGAGATCGACCACCGCGCCGCCTTTGGCGGCGTGACGCTCGGCGAGCGCGAAATACTCCGGCAGGCGGTGCATGATCACCAGCGTATTAGCAAACTGTGCCAGCGGCTCCATTCCCTTCATCTCCAGTGCCTGGTGGGTTTTGGGAAGTTGCAGCGTTTCACCCTCGGGGTAGGCGAAGTCATGCGCCTGTACGCGGATGCCTTGCTTGCTTAGTTGTGCTGCAATCTCCAGCGCCGGGCTTTCGCGCAAATCATCCACATGTTCCTTAAACGCTACGCCAAGCAGCCCTACGCGCTCGGGTTGCGTGGCCAGGATGGCGTGCAGACCGAGCGCGATATGGGCGTCGTTGCTGGGCATGATGGCGTCCACAATAGGCACGTCCACGCCGAGCCTTCCGGCGAGGTAGGAAAGGCCGCGCGTGTCCTTGGGCAGGCAGGAGCCGCCGAAGGCGAAGCCGGGTTTGAGGTAATAGGCGGAGATGTTCAGCTTGTCGTCCTTCAGGAAAATTTCAGTGGTTTCCTTCGGATTGCCGCCGAAGGCGGTGCAGACGCGGCCAATCTCGTTGGCGAAAGCCACTTTCAGCGCGTGCCAGGTGTTATCGACGTATTTGGCGAATTCCGCCGATTCCAGCGCCACGCGCAAGCGCGCATCGGCCTGTACGTCGCGGTAGAGGGCCTCTACTTGCGCGGCAGCTTCTTCACTATCGGAGCCGATGACGACGCGGCCGGTATGGAAGAAATCCTTAATCGCCATGCCTTCGCGCAGGAATTCCGGGTTGGAGGCCATGTGGAAGTCCGTGCCGGCTTTCTTGCCCGAGGCCTGCTCGATGATGGGCGTCAGGCGGTTGCGGATGGTGCCGGGAGGAATGGTGCTGCGGATGACGATGACGGTCTGTTCCTGCTTACCCTTCAGTGCTTCGCCGATTTGCTGGCAGACCTGGTCGAGTTGGGAGAGATCGGGTGCGTCCTTGGGGGTGGGAGTGCCGACGGCAATCATGACGATACGCGAAGCGTGCACGGCGGGTGCCAGCTCGGTGGTGACGCGGAAATGGCCGCTGTCGCAGACCTGCTTGATCAGCTCGTCGAACCCGGGTTCCACGAAGGGAGCCTTGCCGGCTTTCAGGGCGTTGATGCGAGCGGGATTGATATCCACGCCGATAACGGAAAAGCCCTGCTTGGCATAGCATGCCCCGGATACCGCGCCGACCGGGCCAAGGCCCAGCATGCACACGTCATATAATTGATTCATGTAAATTTCTCTTTTTTGTGAAAGGGATGCTATACAAATTAATTAATATTAATTAATATGGCTTATAGCATTTATAACCCTTTGTTTCAAGTTAAAACACCTGCTGGAAGTCCGGCCAGCGTAGCACGCCGGTGAGCAGCAGCACCGCCAGCGTGAGCAGCACTCCATAAAACGCATTCAGGTATAAAGCGAATATACGGTTCTCCCGGCGGGCCATCAAATCCTGCCCGCTTTTCTGATCCAGCCGGTTCGCCCAGCGCTGCTGAGGCAGGCGGAAGGTGAGGTAGGCTTTCAGGAAGGCCAGGGTCAATTGCTGGAAATAGAGGATGGCAGGGTATGAAATGTGGATGCGCTCGGAATAGAAATAGAGCGCGCTCGCCATGGCGAAGCGGGTGACCATGATCCAGAGGATATAGGTGAAGATGAATTGCGGATTGATGAAATGCGCCACTGACATGGCGGAGAGGAAGCCCATCAGCGTGGTCCAGATGGTAATGCGCTGGTCGATAATGCACCACCAGATGAAGGGTGGCACCACGCGCGGGCCTAATAAAATGGCGCGCAGGCCGTTGCGCAGCATGTTGCCGGACCAGCGCAGCGTGTTGTCGATGGCGCGCTTGATGCCGTTTCCTTCAATGCGCTCGATGGTATAGACCATGGCATCCGGCACGTAGGTCATCTCCGCGCCCTGGCGCAGCAGCTGGTACCAGGTGCTTTTATCGTCGCCGGACAAAAAGCGGAAACTGCCCCAGAACCAGTGCTCCAGATGGTCGGCCTCGACGATGCGGATGAATTCCTTATCCACCATCGGCGGCGCGCGGAAGGCCGAGCAGCGGCCGGTGAGGGTGAGCACGCGCTTTGACATGGCATGCGACTGCATCCACATGCGGCGCTGGGCGAAGCGCATGTTGAGCCATTTCTGCGTCCAGGCCGGGCCTTCGCAGACGGCGTCTTCATCGGTGGTGAGGGCGGTGAGGTGGGGATCGGAGCCAAAGAGGGAGAGGCATTTTTGCAGCGAGCCGTGCGTGAAGATGCTGTCGCCGTCAAGCAGGATCGCCAGATCATCGGGGTGGACGCCGCGGCGGCTGAGGGCGCGCAATACCAGGCCGATCGCCACGCGCTTGCCGGGCTGGTTCTGGCGGATTAATACCACATCAATGGGGGCATCCGGCGCATGCTGCAGCCATTGCTTGATAACCAGCTCATCCTCCCGCGCGCCGGTGCCGACCCAGAGCGTGGCGGTGATGTCGCAGGCAAGCGTTTCCTTGAAAATGGATTCCAGGCATTTTTGCGTGGTTGGCGGATATTCGTGGAAGGTCGTCATCAGGAAATGCACGTGGTGGGGGCGCCAGCCTGCGTTCCATACGGCGTCGGCTTTCTTGCGCATGTTCGGATAGCGCACGCGGCCAAAATATTGCGAGCGTCCGAAATTGAGGAACCACCAGCTGTAGCGCCAGATGCCGAACGCGCCGATGACGATGGTGGCGGCATGCGTGCGCGGGTCGTTCAACCCGTTGGGGAAGGAGAAGAAGATGATAATCCAGAGGCTTACATAAAAATACAGGTGCATGGCATCCTGCCAGCGCAGCCGGAAGGTGCGGTAGCGGCCCGGAAAGACGAGTGCTCCGTCTTGCGCGTACATCAGAACAGCAGGTTGAATACCACCGTGGCGGCGGTGCCGGGGGCGATTTCCTGCATCAGACCGGTTTCCTTATCGCTGATGGGCTCCAGCGTGGCGATCACGGTTTTAAAGGCGTTGTTCTGCAGGTTCTGCCACTGGAACTGGCCCTGCGACTGGCTGAGCGTCAGGCTATAGAAATCAATGTCAGTGACTTTGTGATCGACGCTCCACCAGCGGTAGGGGAAGTAGACGCTCGCTTTCTGCCCGGGTGTAATGTGCAGTGCTTCTTCCTGGGTGAGGAATACTTTAATGATGCGGCGGTCGCCTTTCTGAAATACGGCGATAGGATCGCCGTATTTGACGGAGGTATTCTGCGGCGCGAACACGCGCACCAGCCTGCCGTCGGCAGGCGCGGCGATGGCAAGCTTGATTTTGCGGTCTTGCAGAAATTCCAGCTCGGCCTGCGCGATGGAGAGTTTTTCCACGGCGGCCTTGCGCAGTTCCTCCGTATCCTGAATGCCTTCCACCACCATCTGGTCGCGCACCTGGAAGCCGCCCTTGACGGTGGAGAATTCCTGCGCGAGCTTAGCTTCGGCCTGACGGGCTTCGTTCAGCTGGCGTTCGGCGTCGAGATATTCGCCGCGCACCTTGTCCAGCACCAGCTGCGAGGCGAAGCCCTGCGCCGCCAGGTCCTGAATGCGCTGCAGGCTGGCCTGTTTCACATCGAGGTTTTTCTTCAGCGTGCGCACCGTATCGGCGGAAGACGACCATTCTTTCGAAACGATGCCGCTGGCGGCCTGCAGGCGCTGCTTTTCCAGTTCCAGCGCCGCATCCAGCCGGCTGACTTCAACGCGCGCGTCCTGCATGCGCAGCTGGGCGAGCTTGATGTCATAATCGAGTTTCTGGTCGGCAAGCGTGAGAATCGGCGTGCCGGCGCTGATCGGCGTGTTAAGCGGGGCAATGGAGGTGATGTCGGCCACGGTTGGCGAGATGATTACGTCATTGTCGCCCATGGCGACAGCGGTGGTAACCTTAAGCTGGAAAATATTCGTATATAGTACTGTCAGCACGATTAGTGCCAAGGCTATACCGGCGATTTTATAAAAGCGCATCCCCTTGCGGCGCTTTTCTTCAGCAAGGTGGGGCGCCTGCTGTTTTCCGGCGTCGGGCTTGAGTGAGGCGGGGGTAACCGGGAGGTCCAGGCGGCGGATGATGCCGTCCACTTCCTCCATCTCGCCGCTGACGATGCCTTGCGCGAAGCTCTCCAGCGTCTGGCGCTCGCGCTCGCCCAGATTGATGAATTCCGCCGCTACGCCTTTTTTATCGTCGTCGATGCGGACAATTTTAGCGGTAGCGGCAAAGCCGAGGTCGATCCCGTGGAAGGGAATTTTGAGATAGGCGGTGACAATGTCATAGAGCTGCAGGCGATTCTGCGCGTCATCAATTTTAAACCCGGACAGGCTCCAGTTAGCGATGGGGTAATGATGGCCGCTGATGGTGGCGCTGATCGGGGCGGTAACGCGGTAATGCCGGCGCTGGCTGGGGGCGTCATGGCGAATGAAGGGGGGCACGTATCGACCTCTGATGCTGCCGCAGCCGCTATGATGCTTTATCGGCCACTCATATTTAAAAACTAGTCTTTATCGAATCATCCTATATGCGGCAAGCGTTAGTTACTGCGCAGATGCCATAAATTTTTTTTGAAACATGGTGCGCATAGTGGAAAAAATCCCATGTGCCTTGATCCATTCACAGTATGCGACATACTCAGGATCGCGCATAAGATGACGCTCTTCGGTTTTGGCGCGCAGCCAGTATACCCCGTTCAGCATAAGCAATAGCAGGGAATGGCGGAGGTTCTCCAGCCACGATGCCTGGGCGATGAACGGTAATGAAATCATCCACCATGTCATGTTTTTGGAAATATAGGCCGGGTGTTTGGTGTAGCGGTAAGGGCCGTTGGTGATGATGCCCCGATGGGTGAGATTGGAGAAGCGGTTGCCGAAGGAGAGGGTGGACCATGCGTATATGGCCACCAGCAACAGGATGACCGAACCCCAGATGACATATAATACCGGTGAATCCTTGCCTAGCCATTGACCCCAGGTGTAATGCGTATCGTAGCTGATATACTGACGCTCAAACAGTGACCAGAACGGCTGATAGCACATTAGCGCAATGAACCATCCCAGCATAGTAGGGTCGGTGGAGCGGATATGCGTATCGGTAATGCGCAGCGTGATGATATAGCCGAGCGCTGCAAACCCGACTTCCATATAGTAATAGGAATTCTCCAGAAAATCGAAATAGGAGCCGAAGCTGCTGAGTGTTGAGAAATCGAAACGCAGGAAGCGCTCCAGGTTCATGCAGAAGTAGCTGAACATGAGCGGCAGGAAGAACCCTTTGACCAGCCAGCCAAGCAGGTGCTGGGTGAGAATGCCAGCATCTATTTCGTCCCAGCGCAGGAGCACCAGCTTGCCCATATGCCAATAACCATCGTTCGGCGCAACCATATGGCGGTCGATCCAGCTGATGTAGAACGGTGCCAGTATAATCACCGGTGGAAGGAGAATTTTCAGCATGGAGTAATAATTATTATAAAAATCGGCGTGGTATTCGGGGAATAGCCAGTAAAGCAGGCCAATGAAGCCGAAGCTTCCGAGCAGTCCTGCGAATTTGCACAGGCTTCTGGAGAGCGAAGGAGCGCTGGAGGAAAATACCAAGCCTGTACTGGCGCGTCGGGATACTCCATAAAAAAAGATGTCTGAGGCAATCATTGATGCCATTGAGAGGCCGATAATCAGCATGGCGGCGTGCACGGTGCTGATTGTATGAGACACAAGATGCAGATAGGCGCTTAACGTGACAAATGTGGCGAAACCGGCTAAAACGGTGCCGCCATGCGTGGCGGAGGCAGGTGGCAAGGACGCGGCAGGCGGTAACGGTATGGAAGCTGTATCGGTCAATGGGCTCTCCCGGGGCGGATATGTGCTGTGCAGGCTTTTGCTTCGCGGATAACCGCGCGCAACAATTGAACGCTGAGCTCACCGATAAAAATGCGCAGGCTTATTTTATCCGTTTCAGGGGTATAGCGTTTCGGCATCAATAAAAAAACGGCGCTCAGTAAAATAAAAGGCTCAAGCGGTTTGCGGTAGCGGCCTTCCATCACATTAACCTGTTGCAGTAGCATGATTGGTATCATGATGCAGACAACCGCCACTATCAGCATTTTGGATCGGTCCAGCCGGCGGAAATATACAGCGGTCAGTATAGCGAGCAATAAAGGAAGCCATAACCAGCGTAAATGAAAATTCAGGCGTTGCAGGAAATGCCTGGAATTTTTGCCGGCATCGGGCCAGGAAGGGCCGAAGAAGAAATATATGGCGTTTTCCTCCATATCCAGCCAGCGCTCCGCCGTGCTGTGCTGACGCTCGGCTTCTTCCATGGCGCGATCCCAGCCGTTTCTTCCTTCTGTGACATGGACATCCGTTTCATACGTTCCTTTGATGCGATACGATTGATATTCCCCCAACGGGTCAAGGTGGCGAGCATAAAAAGAGGGGGACGACCATGTGTAGGTAGCCGTTTTTTTGCCATGTTCATCGATAAAGTTGAATGTATTGACGGTATGGCCGCTTTCGCGGTCGATGCGCATGACATCGGATAATCCGAAGGGCGAGAAAATGCGCGACCCCATCATCGTATGAATGCCCGATGGAATGGCAAAGAGAAGAAACAAGGCGATGGCCGATGCCAGCGCCTTCAGCTTGCGCGGTTGCACGCTCAGCAGGTAAGCGATGCCTGCCGCTGCAACGGGAAGCATCAATTGCTTGGAAAAGCCGGTGACCAGCCAACAGAAAGCAGCCAGGTTGAACGATGTGAAGGTGCGCAGGCGGATACTGCGCATGGTCATCCACATGGCAAGCGCGGTAGCGGTAAGCGTAATGGTTTCGTTCATGAAGAAACCGTATATCGTCAGCAGGGACGGGTGCAGGCCTAGCAGAATGCCAAGCGCCAACGCCAGGCGCTGCGAGCAATGCTCGCACAGTGCGCGGTACCAGAAGTAAGGAGCGGCGGCGCAAAGCAGGCCTGTAAATAATGCGATGATTGTCCGGTTATGATCATCCGCGGCAAGACGTAGCAGGTACACCCAGAGCTGGTATATTTTCGGGTCCATTGCTCCTGCGTAGCGCGGATCCAGGAACCTGCCGCCATTATTCCAATGCCGTTTTGGGTCTGACCATAGCTGATCGATAGGGTTGAAATAGAACGGGTAGAGAAAACGGAATGCAAGCACACATGCGAAAGTAATAGCCAGTATCCGCGTGCTTTGTTCAACCAGGCGCTTATTCATGAAGAAGCTTCGGCGGACTGCATGTTATGCATGTTAAATCAACTTTATTGTACCGGCATATCCATGGAATGGATGATTGTATTATGTATCAGGATTAGCGCCGTTTTAGCAAGTACTGGGCGGACCTGTTATCAATGTGGCTTGCACGCCCCTATCCGGCGCTTGGTTGCGGCCATGATAATGCATGGAAAGTTATAGATTAATTGAATTGTTGGCGGTGGACTACGCTAGTCTGTTTCCTCAATGATATATACCGGGCGTTGTTTCGCCTCATGGTAGATGCGCCCAACATATTCACCGAGGATGCCGACGGAGATCAGTTGCACGCCGCCCATGCAGAGCACTGCCACCATGATTGAGGTATAGCCGGGCACATCGACGCCCAGGATAAGCGTGTGCAGGATCAGGAAGAAGGCGTAGCTGAAGGATATCAACGAGATGAATACGCCGAGATAGGTGCTCAGGCGCAAGGGGGCGGTGGTGAAGGAGCAGATGGCGTCCTTGGCAAGTTGCCACAGACCGAAGTAATTGATTTTGGCTTCACCGGCGGCGCGGGCAGGGCGGTCGAAGTAAATCTGCGCCGTGCTGAAGCCGACCCAAGCGAACAGGCCCTTCATGAAGCGCGTGCGCTCCGGCAGCAGGCGGATGACCTGGATGACGCTTTCATCCATCAGGCGAAAATCGCCGGTGTTTTTGGGAAAGGGAAAACGCAGCATTTTACCCATGAATGCATAAAACATGGCTGCTGTAATGCGCTTAAGAAAGCTGTCCTGCCCGCGCGTGCGGCGGGTGGCAAGGACGACCTTGTAGCCTTCGCGCCATTTCTCGACCAGCTGCGGAATCAGTTCCGGCGGGTCCTGCAAATCGGCGTCGATGGGGATAACGGCCTGGCCTATGGCATAATCAAGCCCGGCGGAGAGGGCGGGTTCCTTGCCGAAATTGCGCGAAAGCGAAAGAAAGCGGATGCGATGGTCGCGTTCGCGGTATGATTTGAGCTGCGCAAGCGTATCGTCGCGGCTGCCATCATTGACGCAGATGATTTCCCAATCGGGGGTGATGCTCTCAAGCACCGGCAGGGTGCGGCTGAAAAAAAGATCGATCCCCTCGCTTTCATTGTACATCGGCACAATCAGCGATAGCAGGGGGCGCGGAGGGGTTTGTTGGGAAATGTCAGGCATATAGGCGGAAGTCTAGCAGCAAAAGGTAAATAAAATCCTACCGGGCGCAGAGCGCGTTAAACACACGGAATCGCTGGACCGGCGGGCCGGCGCGGTGTAAAAGCGTGGGCACGGATTTTTTAGAGGGAAAGGCTGTAATTCGAATGTCGGAATGGGAAATACTGCAAAAAGGCGGATTCATGCTGCTGGTGCTGGGCCTGCTGTCGGTCTATGCGCTCGGGGTGGTGATGTTCAAGATATGGCAGTTCAAGCGCGCCAATGTCTTTGACCGCAGCTTTATCGACCAGGCGCTGCGTGAGATCAAGCAGGGCGACCGCGAGAAGGCGACCAAACGCCTGAGCGCCATTCCGGGGCCGGTGGCGCGTATCATGCGTGTGACGTTCGAATGCGTGGCCAACCGGGACATGTCGCCGAAAAGCCGCGAGGCGGAGATCATGCGCGTGGGATCGGGTGAGATTCGTTATCTGGAGTCGCACATTCGAGGGTTGGAAATGACCGCGAGCGTTGCGCCGCTGATCGGTTTGCTCGGTACGGTGCTGGGGCTGATCGAGTCGTTTTCCAAGCTGGGCGCTGCTGGCTCCCGCGTCGACCCTAGCATGCTGGCGGGTGGTATCTGGGAAGCGTTGATCACCACGGCGGGAGGTCTGGCGGTAGCGATTCCGGCGCTGGGGGCGCATTACGTGCTGGACGGGATTATCGAGAAGGTGCGCGCCACGATGAAGGACGTGTCGGTGCAGATTCTGGCGCTGGAAGATGAATTCCGCCGCAATGAGCGCCTGCGCGCGATTGAAGAAGCCAAGCGCATCGAGTCGGAGCGCCGCGCGCAGGCCGAGCGCGAGCGCGAGGAGCAAACCGCGCAGCGCCGCAGTGTGCCGGAGGAGACATCCACGCTTCGCCTGCTCAGCCCGAATTACAGCCGTTTTTAGGGAATCATGATCGAGTTCGAGCGTACACGCAAAAGCGTTCGTAACCTGCCGCTCACGGCGATGATCGACGTGGTGTTCATCCTGATTATCTTTTTCATGCTGACCACCAGCTTCATGCGCTATGAATCGATGGAGTTGCTGTTGCCCTCCGCCGGAGGCGGCAAGGCGGCCAATGCGAAGGATGTGGCGCGCATCGTGATCAATAACGATAACAGCATCAATTTCGGTCAGCGCCGGGTGAGCGAGCAGGAGCTGAACCATACGCTGGAAACGATTCTCACCGACAATCCTAACCAGCGAGTGGTGGTGTTTACCGATAATAAGGTGTCGATGCAGAAGCTGGTATCGGTGATGGATATGGTCACGGTTGCGGGTGGTAAGAGCCTTTATGTGCGACCGCTGGAAAAGCCGTCACCGCTGGGGGCGCTGCAATGAATACGTTTGAGTTCGAGCGCAACCGCAAGAAGCCCACCATGGCCAATATCGTGCCGCTGATCGACGTGGCGCTGTTTTTACTGATTTTCTTCATGGTGGCGGGCAGCGTGGAAAAGTTCGAGATTATTCCCATCGAGGTGCCGGAGGCGAAAAGCGGCAAGCTGATCGATGAGGGGCATGTGGTGATCCTGATCGGTACACGCGATGAGATCGTGATTGATGATGAGCTGATTACTATCGAGGAGCTGACGCCGCGTTTGAAAGATCAGTTGCAGGCGAATCCGAACAAGGTGATTACCGTCAAGGCCGATGCCCATATCCCGGCGGTGCGGATGATAGCGGTGATGGATCGCATCAAGCTGGCCGGCGGGCGCAATCTGTCGCTGGTGACGCAATCGAAGGATAAAGACGATGGCGTGGCGGCAAAATAACCCGGCGGCGGCAGCTCCATTGCCGGGCGATAGTTACCTAGGCACGCGGCAGTTCGCCTATACCATCGGCGCGGCGCTAGCATTTCACCTGCTCGCGTTTGGCATCTGGACGGCGGTGCCGCGCGCGATGATCATGGATATCCCGGTGCGGGTGCTGAATATCAAGCTGGGCGACGGGGAAGAGCAGGCTATGGCTGCCGGAACATTGGTGCAGCCCTCTGCTTCCGGCAATGTGCGCTCGGTGGAGGCCACGCTTAGCCGCAGTTTCGAGCAGGCGGTGCCAAAAGCCGCGCCGCCTCCGCCTTCACGCGGCAATGAAGCGCAACATGCGTTCGACCGCGCCATGAATGCGGCCAAGCCGCAGCCGGTGCTGGCGCCGGTGGCGGAGCCGAAGGAGGCGCAGGATATTGCTCTCACGCCGCTGGAGCATGCCGCCCGCCAGTTCGTGCGCGCGCGCGCACCCGATCCCACGAGTCTGTCGGCGCTGAACCCGGCGGCGGGGCAGAATGGTTCGGTGATGGGCAACAGCATGGCCAGCGACGCCGAAGTGCTGAAGCGCTACGAGCAGATGATTTCCGCCTGGATTCAGCGCTTTAAAGTTTACCCAGATGAGGCGCGCCGCCAGTCTATGCAGGGCGAGGGGGTAGTGCGTATTCGCATCGACCGGCGGGGTAATATTCAATATCGTATTTTAGAGAAGCGCACCGGCTACCAGCAGCTGGATAGGGCGATTCTGGAGATGGTGCAGAAGGCCAACCCAGTGCCGCCGGTGCCGGAGAATTACCCGCGCAGTGGGGAAATCCTTGAATTTCTGGTGCCGGTGTCGTTCCGGCTGCAATAATGGTGCGTTATTTTACACCTGGGATTCTGTCATAATTAAAAATATATTAATATAGTTCAGTGTATTGCGTAGATGGCGCAGCGTATGCTGCATCGCGGAATTGTCATAAAAGCTTCACACACAATTGGCAAAAATTTTCCTAGAATGGTGAGAGTGAAAAATATGTATCCGCCGCGTGACGCACATGCGCGGGTGCAAAAAACAAGAAGGCATAGTTAGGATACCGATATGGCGCAGCCGCAACGCAAACACACCATGGATGAGCTGGAAAGCGCATATAATGAGCTGACCTCGCTCTATGATTACGCCGGGGAACTGGTGGAAACCGTGGAAAGCAAATTCGTTTCCGACCCGGAAGCGCAGCTGGCGTTGATCGAGCCGCTGGTGAATGAAGTGGGCGACGCCGTAGATATGCTGACCGAGGAATATCTAAGCCTCGCCGATGCCGCCCGCCGCAAGACGATTGGGGCCAGCAGCAAGACCCGCATCGAAACGGCGCTGCGACGTATTTACGTGGCGGTGAATGAATACCGCGAGCGCGTGCGCGACGTGACCAAGCAGGCGCATCAGGCTATCACCAACATCGCTGATCCGATTGTAAACAAGATCCAGCGGCAGGTGGAGCGCGTGATCGTGATCTTCCTCGATTTCGTGCAGCTGTCGCTGTCGAGCATCATGAATAAGGGTGAGATGGACCAGCTCCGCCAGCGCGAAGCCCGCGTGGCGCTGATGCTGCACCAGATGAGCCAGCAGCAGAGCTGAACTAAAATTAAAGTATAGTGAAAAACACCTCGGCAAAACCGGGGTGTTTTTTATTGTCATACCGCCGCATGGCGGTATCCGGATAGTCGGCACCCGGACCCCGCCATGCGGCGGGGTGACTTGGGTTAGGCGGATTTGATGGCCTGGGTTTGTAATTCAGCCAGCTCACTGATGCCTTTACGGGCGAGTTGATAGAGGTGGTGGAAATGGGCTTCTTCAACCGGGGTGT
This sequence comes from uncultured Rickettsiales bacterium, assembly GCA_964409675.1. Classification (GTDB taxonomy): domain Bacteria; phylum Pseudomonadota; class Alphaproteobacteria; order Rickettsiales; family SXRF01; genus CAYMDD01. The sequence goes on from CAYPEF010000002.1 coordinate 34,775, forward strand.
CTTCCGCCGTGCATTGGATTTCCACGATTCTGCCGTCTTTTGCCAGCACGAAATTGGCGTCCATGCCGCAGGCGGAGTCTTCGGCGTAGTCGAGGTCGAGCACGGGCTGGCCTTGATAGACGCCGCAGGAGATGGCGGCTACCTGGCCGATCAGGGGGGAGCGGGCGATGATGCGGTTTTTTAGCAGATGTTCTACCGCCAGCGCGAGCGCGACATATGCTCCGGTGATGGAGGCAGTGCGGGTGCCGCCGTCGGCTTCCAGTACATCGCAATCAATGAGAATCTGCCGTTCCCCCAGCAGGCTTAAATCGACTACCGAGCGTAACGAACGCCCGATTAGCCGCTGGATCTCCTGCGTGCGCCCGCTTTGCTTGCCCTTGGCGGCTTCGCGTGGGGTGCGGGTGTGGGTGGCGCGCGGCAGCATGCCGTATTCGGCGGTCACCCAGCCCTTGCCGGTGTTGCGCAGGAAGGGCGGGGTGCCGGCATCCACCGAGGCGGTGCAAAGCACGCGCGTGCCACCGCAAGTGATTAAACATGAGCCTTCGGCGTGGCGGCTGGCCTGCGCCTGCAGGGTGACGGGGCGCAGCTGGTCAGCGTTTCTTCCGGAGGGGCGCATAGGGGATGTCCTTTTCATGGTCCGGCGCATCGCCGGGAGGGGATTCATAGAGCCTGCGCGAGGCGGTTTCAATGCTTTCTTCCAGTGTGCGCAGGAAAGCGCGCGCCGGCAGGCCGGGCGGGATTTGGGGCAGGAACTCGATAATCGCCGTGCCGGGCTTTTTATGCCAGCGGTTGCGCGGCCAGAACAGGCCGGTATTGACGGCCACCGGCACTACGGGGATTTTGAGCTGCTGGTAAATGGCCGCCACGCCGGGATGGTACTGGCCCTTCTCGCCGGCGGAAATGCGCGTGCCTTCGGGGAAGATGGCAATCGGGCGCAGCTCGCGCACGGCGCGGATGCATTCGCCCATCATCTGCTTGAGGGCGCTTGCGCCTGCCTTGCGGTCGATAGCGATCATCTGCATGCGCCACAAATAGGTACCGAAGAAGGGGATATAAAGCAGCGCCTTTTTCAGCACGAAGGCGGGGGCGGGGAACATGCTCATCAGGATGGTGATTTCTAAAGCTGATTGGTGCTTGGAGGCGTAGATCACGGGGCCGTGCTGGATGTTATTCTCGCCAAGAATACGGTAATCGATGCCGCAGATCAGCCGTGCCAGCAGCAGCGTGCCCTTCGCCCATGGCCTGCCAACGCGGCGCGAGGCGCGCGAGGAGATGAGCGTGGGGATATAGAGCAGGGCGATGAAGACCGTCCAGATTGCCAGTGCAATATTAAAAAGAACCGCCCGGATAATGTTCATGCTTCTTCGCTCCATTCGAGCAGCGCATGGCGCAGGCGCGCGGCAATGTATTTATGGTATTCGCTCATCATGATATGGCCGGAGCCGCGCAAGCTCCACCATTCCTGCGCGTGGAAATGCTCCGGGATAACGGGATCGGGGATGATGGTGATGCGCGGCATGACTTCGCGGAATTCCTCCAGGCTGCGCGGCATATGGTAGCTGGCGGTGACAAGGCGCAGGCTGGTGAAGCCTTCCTTCTGCATCCACTGCGACGTTTCCAGCGCGTTGCCGATGGTGTTACTTGCCTTGTAGCCGAGAATGATGACGGTGTCGGGCGAGAGGGAATTGGTGATCTGCGCGCGGTGGATGGATTGCTTCACCACGTCTTCGGGCGTGGCATCTTCGCCGACGCCAGAAATAAAGAGACGTTTGGCTCTTCCGGCCCCCAGCAAGGTGAGTCCATAATCAATGCGGCCCTTGCCGCCGGTCAGCACCACGATGGCGTCGGTGGTCTGCGTATCGGCGGCGGAGGCGGTGGGGATTTGGCCCACGAACCACAGATAGCCCGCGCCCCATGCGGTGGCGCAGAGTAGCAGGGAGATCAGCAGGCGTCGGATAAAGCGCAGCAGCATGTCAGGGCAGGGCCTTCAGTTGCGCCGTCACGGCAAAGCGCGCCGAGAGCAGGGCGAGGATGCCGCAGAGCGCCGGCAGTAGGATAAAGGCCAGCGCGTGCTTCAGCGAGAAGGAAAAATCCGGCAGTAGCGGAGCATCCAGCCCGGCTGTGTACCAACCGGCGGCCATGTAAGCGAACATGCCGGCGCAGGTGCCGGCGAGGGCGCCCTTGATGGTGATATGCAGCGCATTGGATTGAAACTGGCGGGCGATATAGCGGTCATCCGCGCCGATGCCGTGCAGCAGCAGTACGGTGCGCCGGTGCAGTTTCATGGCTTCGCGGGCGGTGAAGACTACCATGGCCGAAAGCGTGGCGATGATGAAGCTCGCCAGCGTATAGAGTCCCAGCTCCACGGCGCGGCTGAAGCGGCTGAATTTCACCGCCCATAATTCATGGTTATCGAGGGTGATGCGTGTGTCGAGGGCTTTCAGCGATGTTTCCAGCGCTTTTGCATCCAGCTTCGCTCCGCGTGCAAGGCCGGCGTGCAGCACCACCGGCAGGGGCAGGGCATCGACCAGCGTATCGTCGCCGATCCAGGGGGAGATCATGGAGCGCACGTCCTCCGCGCTCACCTGTGTCACGCGGGCGATGCCGGATGTGTTATCGAGCGCCTTGCGCACGCGCGCCACCAGTTCAGGTTGCGCCGCTTCGTCGGGAATCTGGATGCTCACCTGTTCGCTGAACCCGGCATGGCGGGCGGATAATGTTTGTTCCAGCGACAAGCCAATGCATATCATCAGCATGGTGAGGCAGACCATCAGCGCCACGATCCACGGCAGGAAACGGTTGGCGTCGTCGCGCGAGAAGGGAATGTCGGGGCGGAAGGCTGGGAGGAAACGCATCCGGCAAGACTATGCCGATTTACGCTACCGTATCAACCGTTTTCGGCATGTCGCTCTGCGCTTGCGCCACCGCTACCATCGCCGGGCGCAGCAGCCGGTCATGGATGGTATAGCCAGCCTGCATCACCTGCACCACGGTGCCGGGCGCAGCGTCGGGCGCGGGAACCTGCGCTACGGCCTGATGGAAGTTATGGTCGAATTTCTGGCCCAGCGGATCGATGCGGCGGATGCCGTTGCGCTCGAAGGTATTGAGTAATTCGCGCAGCGTCATTTCCACGCCTTCGCGCATGTTGGCGAGCATGCTGTCCTGCTTCGCCGCTTCGGGGGTGATGCTGTCGCGGGCGCGCTGGAGGTTTTCCACTACGTTCACCAGATCGCGCGCGAAGCCGGAGACGGCGTATTTGCCGGTTTCCTCCACATCGCGCTGGGCGCGCTTGCGGATGTTCTCGGTTTCCGCCACGGCGCGCAGCCACTGGTCGCGCATTTTGGCGAGCTCGTCTTTCAGCTGGGCGGTTTCCGGCGCGCTCGTCTCATGGGGGGCGTCGGTGGTTTCGTCGTCAAATGCAGCGCTTTCAGAAGGTTCCATGGTGTTTGCCTTTGCAAATTTTCGTATGTTCTTCATATGTGTAGCATCGGAGCGCCATTTCAATAGGCTAAATCGCTTGCGTAATCAAAAAAATTATGCAGAAAACATCCATCGCATGCAAAAAACCATATTTATAAGGTAAGGACCGACCCGTGGTTACATCTCCGCAATTAGGCGCCAAGCGCAGCTGCCCCCAGTGCAATGCCCGCTTTTACGATTTGAGCAAAAACCCGGCAAGCTGCCCCAAATGCGGCCATAGTTTCGACACATCGCAGCCTGTGCGCACCCGTCGCCCCCGCGCCGACCGCCGGGCGTCCGAAGCCGCCGAGGAGGATAAGCTGGTCGCCGCCAAGAAACCCGGCGCCCGCCCGACCCCAAAGGGGCGCGCCGACGAGGAAGAGGAGCTGGAGGACGTGGAGCTGATCCAGGGAGGAGAAGATATTGAAGAACTGGAAGAAATTGAAGATATCCAGGACATTGAGGATATCGACGCCACCGAGGATGAGCCGCTGGACGATGATATCACCCTCGAAGAAGAAGACATTGGCGACGAAGCCCTGATCGACGACGTGGATGAAGCCGAAGAAGAGGCCGAGGAAGAAGACGCCGAAGAGGACGATTCCCCCAAGGGCGGCAGAGGCAAAAATCGCCGTTAATTAAGGGAAAAATAAGGTTTTTAGGTAAAACTGTAATTAGTGCTTGCATCATCAGGCGCTTGCCGTTATCAACGGTAACCTTTCCGCCTGAAGGCTATTCCCCGGTAGCTCAGTGGTAGAGCAACCGGCTGTTAACCGGTTGGTCGCTGGTTCGAATCCGGCCCGGGGAGCCATTTATCAAAATTGCCATTTCGGGCGATATTCGCCACGCTTTCCATTTCAACAGTAGCAATGCTTTCCGCAATCATGTCAAATGGTTGCTTAAAGTGTATCTGCAATTCGCTACCATCCCAAACCGAGTTCGATACGACAAAGCTGAGTAATCGACGCTTTTCGCCAGCAGACTGGCGAACGAACAGAGAATGCGCGCTTTGCGCGAGTTCGATAAGC
>CAYPEF010000002.1:39361-56147 GCA_964409675.1 uncultured Rickettsiales bacterium
TAATAGACGTATTTACCTTTCTTAATTTCGCAAATCAGTGAAAAGCCGCAATGCGGGCAAGTAATGAAACCCGAGAAGGGAAAATTATGTTTTGTCTTTTTCTGCCGGTTGCCTAGCTTTTCAACCAGCAAATCCTGCACATGAAGCCACTGCTCTTTGCTGATAATAGGCTCATGATTGCCTAGGTAGGTTTTCCCATTCCATTCAAATTCCCCGCTATAGATGCGACTTCGAAGCAGTTTGTGTACGGTGGACATTGGAATAGGGTTCCCATGCAGTCGCTTCAACCGTGCATGGCTTAGGGGATATAAAATCACACTTATTAATGCGCTTGTCAGGCGGAAGCAGGCCGTATGCAACGATTGAGCCTTTTATTAAGTGTGCAACCAGTTCAATTTTTGCTGTTTCTATAGATGAAAGAAAACTGCGCTCCTCAATACATAACGCGGAGTGGCTTACCGGAAATGCTAACTCAAACTCATAGTTTGCCAGCGGCGGAATCTTAAACGCTATCCAGTCCAATGCCTGATTCAGCGTAACAGTAAGCGCACGCTCATGATTCGCCCGTGCGGCGATAATCTTACCAAGCGACATACGCCCTCTACCAGCGCCCTACCATTCAGAAAGTTGGTGCAGCTGTTGAAGGTAGAGGATTCCAACAGGGCGACCAACCTTGCTGCACCTAAATGAAAGTACTACATTCTTTTTCAAGAACGAAATGTCAACTGATACTATCGAGTATATTTGTTATTCTGAATAGCATCACCTAAATTGTTGGCATATATAATTATTAGGACGCCTTATATAATTTATACTAATGATGGTAAAGTTTTGAAAACATATCCTGCTAAAAAGGTTTCGTGTAAACAATTTTTGTTCAATTCACGACAGCCTTGAAATCTGCTCTAATAAAAAGCACGTTGTTTTAAAAAAGTGCGAAAGTTTTAAAAGCGCATATGAGTCTACTTGTTTCACTCCGTCAGCAGACATTTGATCTGCATCAATCGCTTCATGTGCACCCCTTGCTTGCAAAACTCCAGGATGATTGTCTTACCTTGAACGATTACCATTGGTGTATTCGCGCATTTCATCTGGCGTATTCAGTGATGCAAAAGCATAGGTATTATACGCCTCCGACTCCCGATGTGCCGGTGATGGAATGGCTGGAAAACGATATGCTGACACACCGTCTCAGTCCGCTTGCAATTAAAACTGCCAGCTATCCTTCGATAGATAACTATAGCAGATTCACCGGTTATCTTTACGTGAAGCAAGGCTCCACGCTGGGCGGGCGTGTCATTTCCAAACATTTGCGAAACAACCTCGGCCTTGTGGAGGGAAAAACCAACCATTTTTTCGCAGGGTTTGGTGAGGATACCGGCTTGCGCTGGAAGTCTTTCCTCTCCTTGCTGGAAGATCCGGGCATTGATACCGAAGAGGCAACTGCGCAGGCGGTCAGCACTTTTTCCTTCATTACGCAGTGCTGCGACGAGGCATACAAAGCTAAATAGGATTCCTTCAACCCGCATCTTGCGGATAGACGCCCCTAAGCACGGTGTCGAAATGGTGGTTAACCAGTTCACTGCAACCGCATGACATCTCTTTGAGTTTATCAAGCGAATGGATGCGCAGTTTTCCGCGCATGGTTTCAAGTACACCACGAGACTTGAAGTTGCCGAGCACCCTGGCCACATAGCTGCGGCCCACGCCAAGCATTCCCGCCAGCTGCTCCTGATTCAGGGGGATCACATGGTCGCCGGTGCGGTCGAGCGCAGCGACCAGCCACTTCGCGGCGCGTTGCTCGATGGTATGGGTGGCGTTGCAGGCGACGGATTGGAACACTTGCGCAAGCAGGCAGTCCGCATAGCGCGAAAACAAATGGCGCAGGTTGATCGAAGACATTTTCGCCTCTTCGAGATGAAGGGAGTCAATGCACAGCATTTTCCCGGGGAATTGCGCCACGGCGCGGCAATAAGCCGGAAGCCGTCCCTGGCTTACGATACCGCCGATCGCACCCTCTCTGCCGATAAGCGCCGTCTCCACACCCCGACCATCCTCCAGTTGCACAAGGAAGGAAACCAGAGCGTGGTCGCAAGGAAAGTAGGTATGCTTGACATCGTCGCCCGGCTCGTACAGCACGGTGCCCTTTTCCACCGGCATTTCACGCATATGGGGAAGAAGGAATTGCAGATCCTCTTTCTTGCAGGCTTTCAGTAGGTTGTTCCCGCGCAGATCGATTTTGAAAAGATCTTCTTTCGTCATGAGTTCCCACTCCAGGTATTTCATTGTTGTGTATACTAGTGAACATACAAATTTGTGCTTTAGTGTACATATGTATACAAAGGGAATGAAATTGGATTTGTTTATTTTTTTGTAAAATATTAATAAACAGGATGGTCAATGACGACCGCTTGCCTTTCGCCGCTAACAACCCATCACGCTGACGAACCTATGCTTGTTGCACGCGACCAACTCACGGAGGAACAGCTGAAAGAGGCGCTGGATCACTGCGCGCGCGAGCCGATCCATATTCCCGGCTCCATTCAGCCGCACGGCATGCTAGTGGTGTTTTCCGCCCGCCGCGTCATTGAGCAGATCAGCGCGAATGCCCGGGAATTCCTGGGCATGGAGGCGGAGGACTGCCTGGGCAGGCCGATCACGGATTTTCTGGAAGAAGCGGTGGTCGCTGGCCTGGAAAACAACCGCAGCCATCAGGCGCTGGAGCCGATTCAATCGACGGTCGTCCGCCTGGGAGAAAAAGACTACGACGCCGTGGCGCATCAAAGCGGCGAATCCATTATCCTGGAATTGGAGCCGCTGTCCAACGGCGCGCCCCAGAATGGATTTTATTACGACCAGCTGCGCAACTACGCCATCGGCATGCACCGGGCGAAGACGCTGGAGGAAGTGTTCGGCCATGTCACGCGCAGCATCCGCACCATCACCGGCTTCGACCGGGTGATGCTCTACCGCTTCGACCAGGATTGGCACGGCGAAGTGGTGGCTGAGGCGCGCGCCGGTTTCATGCCCAGCTACAAAGGCCTGCATTTCCCCGCCTCCGACATTCCTGAGCAAGCGCGCAAGCTTTACATGCAGAATTACCTGCGCCTGATCGCGGATACACAATACAAGCCGGTGCCGGTTATTCCCGCCGCACGTTCCGGCACCCAATCGCCGCTGGATTTGAGCCTTTCCATGCTGCGCAGCGTGTCGCCGGTGCATATCCAGTATCTGGAGAACATCAACGTCAAGGCGTCCATGTCCGTCTCGATCATCCAAAACGGAAAATTATGGGGGCTGATCGCGTGCCATCATAACTCGCCGCTGCACGTGCCTTATCAGGTGCGCAATGTCTGTGAGATCATGGGGCATATCTTCTCGGCGCAGCTTTCCACCATGGAGGATTTCGCCAAGCGCGAGGCGCAGGACAAGCGCGATAAGCTGATCCGCCGGCTTTCCTCGGCGCTCGATAAAAACACGCGCATCGACGCGCTGATGCAGGATTCGCATATGCTTGCCATGGATGCGCTGGAAGCGGACGGGCTGGTGGTGAAAGCCTATGTGCATATCCTCAATTACGGCGAAACGCCTCCCGGCGAGGTCATCCCGAAGCTGATCGACTGGCTGAACGGCCGCGAGGAAAGCATCTTTTACACGGACGACGCCTTCGCTGCTTTCAAAGGCGTGCCGGAACTGGAATCACTCACGGGCGGTATCCTCGCCATTCCCATCAGCACCAAGAGCCATGATTACATCATCTGGTTCCGCAACGCCATTGTGGAGGAGGTATCGTGGGCGGGCGACCCGGAAAAACCCATCGAGCAAACGGGGGCTGGCTACCGCCTCACGCCGCGCAGTTCGTTCGAGCTGTGGAAACAACAGGTGAGGCACCGCTCGCAGGCCTGGCTGGAAGATGAAATCCGCACGGCGCGCAGCATCGTCAATATACTGTTGGAAAGCGAAAAGCTCAGCGCGCAGCAGGCCAACATCGCCAAAACGGAATTCCTGGCCAACATGAGCCACGAGATCCGCACGCCGATGAATGCGATCATCGGGCTTTCTCGCATCCTTTCCACCAGCCAGCCGCTGACCGAGAAGCAACGCGAAATGCTTAAAACGCTCCAGATCAGCGCCGACAGCCTGATGGACCTTATCAACGACCTGCTCGACATCTCAAAAATCGAAAGCCGCGTGCTGGAGCTGGAGGCCATTCCCTTCAGCATGAAGAAGCTGCTGCAAGAAGTCATCAGCATGACCTCGGTGAAAGCGCTGGAGAAGGGCATCTCTTTCACGCTGGAGGATTCCGCGACGTTGGATGAGAATTACATCGGCGATCCCTCGCGCATCCGGCAGATTATTCTTAACCTGTGCAGCAACGCGGTGAAGTTCACCGAAAAGGGCAGTATCCGCATCTCCGTTTCCAGCGAGCATACGGACCGCGAGGGGCATAAGAAAATGTGCATCACCGTGCGCGACACCGGCATCGGTATCGCGCAGGAAAAACTGCAAACCATCTTCCACAAATTCGTGCAGGCGGACAACACCATCTCGCGCAAATACGGTGGCACGGGGCTTGGCCTTGCCATCACCAAAATGCTCACCGAGGTGATGGGCGGCGAAATTACCGTGAAAAGCGAACCCGGCAAAGGCTCCGAATTCCTGGTGTGTTTCGATTTGAAAGTGGCCTCCGGCGAAACCTCAAACCCTTCCGCCCCTCCTGCATTCGCTGATGTGACGGAGGCACCAAAGCCCCGCCTGCTGATTGTGGAAGATTACGAGCCGAATATCATGGTGGCAAGCCATTACCTGGATTCCATGGGCTATGTGTACGATATCGCGCGTAGCGGCGTGGAAGCGGTGGAGAAATTCAAGGCAAGCCGGTACGTGGCCATCTTAATGGACGTGCAGATGCCCGAGTTGAACGGTTTCGACGCCACGCAACTCATCCGCCAATACGAAGCCTCCAATAAGCTGGATAAAACGCCCGTCATCGGCATGACCGCGCATGCGCTCGCCGGTGACCGGGAACGCTGCCTGGGCGCGGGGATGGATGATTATGTCGCAAAGCCGGTGAGTGAGGAGGAATTGAGAGGAAAGCTCCGTCTTTTTATGCACTCGGCTATTCCCACATAAGCTATGAAGTCGTTCAAGACGCAAGCGAATGGTTAGACTGCGGCCGAGAACATACAAAATCCGCGAATTATAAGTCCGTTATTCATTTCTAAACAACTTTGATATTTCGGTCGACATCATCACGCTTCAATGGTCGATGAGACATTGATTAATCATGCCTAGAGCTTGGATATCGCCTCTTCGATTTTCGCGATGCGGTTTTCCGGGTTCGGGTGGGTGCTGAAAAATTCCGGCTGGCGTGCGCCCTTGGAGGAGGAAGCAAGGATGCGCATGACTTCGATCATCGCTTTCGGGTCATACCCCGCCTCATGCATTAACTTCACGCCCAGCGTATCGGATTCAATTTCATCTTCACGGCCATATTTCATCGTTACCATCTGGCCGACGGCTGCCGCCATCTGGCCGGAACTGTAATCGCCTGAAGCGACAGTAGCCGCGCCGGAGAGGCCCTGGATCAGATTCATTTTAGCGAGTTTCTGCGCGCCGTGGCGTGCCAGCACGTGCGTAATTTCATGGGCTAAAACTCCGGCCAACTGATCGTCGGTTTTGAGCCTGTCGAGCAGCGCCTCGGTGATGAATACCTGCCCGCCCGGCAAAGCGAAGGCGTTGATGACGGAATCATCGTCCAGCACATGGAAATCATATTGCCAATCGGCTTTGCGCGCGAGGCTGTTTGCCACCAGGCGCTGCCCCACTTCGTCCACACGCCGCTGCTTGGCCGCATCCTTGGCCAGCCCGCCATATTCGCGCGCCATTTCCGGCGCGGCCTGCAAGCCCATCGCGATTTCCTGATCCTTGGAGATCGCCACGCGCTGCTTTTCGCCCGTGATGGGATTGACTTCCGACGAACTATAATACGAGGCAAAGCTGATGGCGGCGATGATGAGGCCAAGAATGATGCGCCCCTTGAAGCCGCCGCGCGCGTAAGACTGAGAGGGATAGGCGTTCGCGATTCTGAACATGCATGTGCTCCTTCACTTATAAAAACGGCCTGACTTGCGATGAAACAAGCCAGGCCGTGATTGTCATCGCTGAAATTAGTCAGCGTGGTGGATATCCGGCGAGTTTTTGAGCGGAGCCTTGCCATCCTGCATACGGCCAGCGTTGCGCTGACCACGGCCTTCATTAGCCAGGCTTTGGTCGTTGAAGGCTTCACCGATCTGTTCTTTCACAGCACCCGCAACGCGGTTGGCTTTGCTATCGATAGACATAAAAGTTTCCTTTCAAGGTTTGCTATTTTGACATCGAAGGCGGCGACTGCGCCGCCAGATGCTGAAATATAAAATGAACAATCGCGGATGTTGATTCCATGATTGAAAGCCACGGGAAAAATTAAAATTGCATCAATTTCCTACGCCGCCGCTCTCTTCGCGCCCGGAATGCGCAGCTGCTGACCCGGATAAATCGCATCAGGGTTTTTCAGCATCGGGCGGTTGGCTTCGAAGATCTCGTTGTAGCGGTTGGCGTCGCCGTAAAACTGCTTGGAAATTTTCGAGAGCGTGTCGCCGGATTTCACAGTGTAGAAATTCGGCTGTTCGCCAGCCGGAGCCTGGATGCGCGCGTCCACCTGCGCGATACCGTTGGTGTTGCCGACCGCGAGAATTGCTTTTTCCAGCGCTTCCTGGCTGGTAGCCTGGCCCTCCACGATCGCCTTGTCGCCTTCGATGCGCACGCGGGGGTTTTGAATGCCGAGATTCAGCTTCTTGATTTGCTCCTCCAGCTTTTGCGCAAGCGTAGCAGGGATTTTATCGTCGTGATCGCGATCAAACAGTTTTTCGCCGACGTCTTTGAGGAAATTGAAAATACCCATGGAAATACTCCTTATCTCGTTAAGATCGATATGCATGCCAGCGGCTTCTTCTGGCTGACATGGCGGGTACTCTTCCGAGCCTCTCATAATTTATCGATAGGAACTTATTCTTTGCCGTGAAGATAATTCATTATTTATAAGCGGCTTGATATTGAGAAAGCACTTTCATTATCAATCCAAGGAGTATTGCCATGAAAACACTCAACGATCTGTTCGAACATACGCTGAAAGACGTGTATTACGCAAAAAACGCCATTAAGAAGACGTTGCCGAAAGTGCAGAAAGAAGCGAAGCACGCCGAACTGGTGGATGCCATCGCCAACCGCGCATCGCTCGCCAAGGCGCAAGTCGCAACGATCGAGCGGATTTTTAAGTCCATCGGCAAGAAAGCCGAAGGGGAAAAATGTGACGCCATCGAAGGCTTGATCAAGGAAACCGAGGGGCTGCTCGAAGAGGCCACCGGAGCCGTGGCGATCAACGCCGGGCTGGTCGCCGCCATGCAGGCCATCGCCCATTACGAAATTTCGCGCTTCGGCGCGCTTCGCGAATGGGCCAAGACGCTCGGGTACAAAGAGGCGCACACCCTGCTGGGTGAATTGCTGGATGAGGAAAAAGCGTTCAACAATCAGCTGACGAATCTAGCCGTCACTACCCTTAACGTTTCAGCCGGCAAAAAAGCGGCCTGAGATAAACGCATGGAAACTTTATTTATTAACGGCTTTATGCTTTGTCGGTTCGCTTTGTATAAAGCAATGTTTTAGTTATATAACAATGAGGTAATTTATGCAGGAACAACAAATCGGGTGGCTGATGGCCATTATTGTCGGTGGACTAGCTGGCTGGCTAGCCGAACAATTCATGAAGAGCAACCAGGGCGTGCTGATGAATATAATCCTCGGCGTCGTGGGTGCGCTGGTGGCGAATTTTCTCCTGGGCGCGCTTGGGATCGGCTTGGGCGGATGGATCGGTTACTTAATAGCCGGATTCCTGGGCGCATGTCTGCTCATCGCGCTTGGGCGCATGCTGCGCAAGCGGCCCGCAGTATAATAAACAGTCATTTCAATATCTTCAAACTAAGGATTCTATATGGAAACGAAAAACAATACGAATGTCATGCTCATCGTCGCGGTGGCCGTTCTGGCGATCATCCTGGCCTTCTTCCTCTTTGACTTCCGCCTGAACGACAAGGGCGCGCTGCCGACGGTGAAAGCGGATGTCGACGTTCAAGGAGGCAGGCTGCCGAGCGCCGAGATTCGCGGCCCCGAAGTACATGTAGGCACGAAGGAAGCTGCTGTGGCCGTACCGAAGGTAGAGGTCAAAAAAGAAGAGGTGAACGTGCCGGTTCCCACCGTTTCGGTGAAACTGCCGGAAGACACCAAGGGCGCGGAAGCTTCCAAGTAATCCATTCGATTCCTATGAAGCCGCTTCTCGACAACGGGGAGTGGCTTCTTTTTGGGTGCTAATACGCGGAACTATCTTATGCCATCTTCGGCGCGCATTGATGATGCTTTGACAGATAATCCACCCGCCATCGCGCCAATTTTGCCGCGAGCGGATCCCAAGCTCATGGTGCTTACGGGAATTTTAGTTATTTTAGCGCTGAGCGTCGCCCGTTATGCCAGTGAGATCGTGTTGCCTATTGTACTCGCCTTCGTACTGAAACTGGTACTGGCCCCGCTGCTACGCAATCTAGAAAAAGTTCGCCTGCCGCGCCCTCTCGCCTCTGGCTTGATCGCGTTCATGTTGGTGGGTGGGCTGTGGGCGCTCGGCACGCTGATCTCCGCGCCCGCCACCACATGGCTCGACAAGCTACCCGACAGCCTGCCAAAGCTTCAGCAGCGGCTGGATGGCTTCAGCGATTCGCTGGATCATGCGCAAAAAGTGGTAGATCAGGCTGAAAAGCTAACCACGGCGGGAGATGAAAAAATAGTGCAGGTGGCGGTGCAGGGAACCCGGCTGTCCGACAAGCTGTTCAGCGGTGCCAGCGCATTTGCCAGCGGATTGTTCACCACCATGCTGGTGCTGTTTTTTCTCCTTATGGCCGGAGATACATTTTTGCGCCGCATCGTGGAAACCCTTCCCCGTTTTAGCGATAAGCGGCAGGCCGTGGATATCGTTCAACAGATTGAGCAGGATATTTCGGCCTATCTGCTTACTATCACGGTCATGAACGCGCTGGTTGGTATTGGGGCGGGTATTATCGCGGTAACTACTGGCCTGGGCGATGCTCTATTGTGGGGAACACTCGCCTTCGCCCTGAACTACATTCCATTCCTGGGGCCGGTGTGCTGCGCGGGCCTATTACTGCTTGCGGGCTTGCTGAATAATGCGGCATTGCCAATGGCATTCCTTCCCGCCGGGCTTTTCCTGCTGACGCATTTCGCCGAAGGTACGCTCATCACGCCAATGCTGCTAGCAAAACGCTTCACCCTCAACCCGGTTCTAGTCATCTTATCGCTGATTTTCTGGTATTGGATGTGGGGATTCGCCGGCGCGATTCTAGCCGTGCCGCTACTTGCTATCGCGAAAATCATCTGCGACCGTATCGATCGGTTGAAACCGTTTGGCCATTTTCTAGAAGGATGAATATGATAAGGCATGCTCCATGAAACGCAGAAAGAAACTATTCTATTCATCTTTGACCGTTGCGCTCGTCAGCGGTTTTCTGCTTATCACTTTCGGCGAGGATACCATGTCACGTCCTGACGCTTCCGAGATTTCACGCACACCCTCCCATGCTCTTCCAGCCGAATCGTCTTCCCCACTAAGAGATGCGCTGGCGCTTGCCGAGCATCCTGGGCAGTCCGGTTTCCGTTTTCTTGCCACTGGCAGCGAATCGCTCAAATACCGCATGGCGCTAATCCAGGCGGCAGAAAAAAGCATTGACCTGCAATATTACACCATACACGACGACACCAGCGCCAACCTGTTGCTGGAAGCATTGCTTCACGCCGCTTCGCGGGGCGTTCGTGTCCGCTTCCTGATTGACAATACCAGCATGAAGGAGGTGGGTGAAAGCCTGTCGGTGCTGGACGGGGTGAAAAACATAGAGATTCGCGTGTTCAATCCATTGGTGACTCGCCATCAATCGATCCTGTCACGGCTCAGCAGCGTGACAAGCGACTTGCCGAAAGCGTTCAAACGCATGCACAACAAAGCGATCATTACTGACAACCAGATGGCCATCATCGGCGGGCGCAACCTTGGGGATGAATATTTTGAAGGCAACAGGGACGTGGTGTTCAAGGACGCCGATATATTATCTGCAGGGCCGATCGTGGCAGGCATCTCCCATAGCTTCGATGTCTATTGGAATGGAGAAGACAGCTTCCCCATCTCCGCCCTGCGTAAGCCGACTCGCTCGCCCGAGGAAATTGAGAAAGTGCGCGAAGGGCTGCGAACGCACTGGCAGGAAACGCTGGCAAGCGAAGATGGGAAGAAAACCCTGGCCTCCACGCTCCCCGCACGCCTGAAAAACGGCGAGGTCGGACTGATCTGGGCGAAAGCTGAGCTGGCGGCGGACGATCCCGGTAAGATAGACGATCATCCCGATGAAGCGGTTAGCAAGCCCCTTGCGAAAATGGAAAAGCTTCTGGAGGGCGCAAACAAGGAATTCATTGTCGTCTCGCCCTATTTCGTTCCGCGCGATGACGGGGTGGAATGGTTTACCGGGTTGGTGAAACGCGGCCTGCGCGTTCGCATTCTTACCAATTCGCTAGCTGCCACCGATGTGGTGATGGTACATGCCGGCTACCGGCGCTATCGGGAAGCGCTGCTGAATGGCGGCGTCGAATTGTATGAAATGAAAGCAATCGGCGAAGAACGCCCGAAGCAGCGTCTGTTTGGCCGCACAGCGCCAGCCCAGGCCAGTTTGCATGCTAAGATGTATGTGGTGGACAGATCCAAGATCGTGATCGGCTCTTTTAACTTCGACCCACGTTCGCAAGAATTAAACACGGAAATCGCTTTGATAATCTACAGCCCAGCGATCGCAGAACAAATTCTAAAAATGTTCGATGACACCATTTCACCGGATGTCAGCTACCAAGTATTGCTAAACACGGAGCGAGATAAAAATGATAGGCTTTCCTGGTCGGGAGTGGAAAACGGGAAACAGGTCAACTATCACACAGAACCCAATGCGGGTTGGAAACGCAGCTTACAAGTTAGTTTGTTTAAGCTACTGCCGATAGAAGGACAACTGTGACGCGGCTTGATTCAATATCAACGAATTTAATGACTAATCTGTCCGCAACGCGTCAAAACCATTTCTTGACTCGGTTTTCATATCGCAAATCTCAATAAATAACAATTTAAGCGAAGGACTTGGACATGCCAAAAGCGTTCTATATGCCTCAACGAAGGGGAGCCATTTATTGCTTGGCCTTATAAAATCCAGTAACGTGCTGAATACTCTAGTGTGAATCCGGTGAAGCTGGTACACACAGGTGATACACTTGGTTCTGTTAAACTTTATGGCGCATTCCCATCATTCCCATCACCACCATCATTATCACGATTCCGGCGATCATAGCCATGCGCTGGATCAGTATGGTAAGGCGTTTGCCATTGGGATTGCGCTGAATGGCGCGTTTATTGCGGCGGAGGTGATTTACGGGCTGCAGGCGAACTCGCTGGCGCTGCTGGCGGATGCCGGGCATAATGCCGGGGATGTGCTGGGGTTGTTCATGGCGTGGGCGGCGGTGCTGCTGGCGAAGCGCCAGCCGAGCGGGCGTTATACGTATGGGTTGCAGAGTTCTTCTATTCTTGCGGCGCTGGCCAATTCGATTTTATTGCTGGTGGCGTGCGGCGGTATTGGGTGGGAGGCGATTCAGCGCCTGAACCGACCTGAGGCGATCAGTAGCATTGAGGTAATGGTTGTGGCGGCCATCGGTATTTTTGTGAATGGGGTAACGGCGTGGCTGTTCATGTCGGGGCGGAAATCCGATTTGAATATCCGCGGTGCGTTTTTGCATATGGTGGCCGATGCGCTGGTGTCGCTTGGGGTGGTGGTATCGGGCGCGGTGATGCTGAAGACGGGCTGGCTGTGGCTGGACCCGGTGACCAGTTTGGCGATTGCCGCTGTGATTATCATCGGCACCTGGAGCCTGCTGAAGGATTCTTTCAATCTTGCGCTGCATGCCGCGCCCAAGCATATCGATATTGTATCGGTGAAAGAATATCTGGCTGCATGCGAAGGCGTGAAGGAAGTGCATGACCTGCATATCTGGGCGATGAGCACCAACGAAACGGCGCTTACCGCGCACCTGCTGGTGCAGGGGGCGCATCCGGGCGATGGATTTTTGAAGCAGATCGCGCAGGAGCTGGAGCGCAAATTCCGCATCGGGCACAGCACCATCCAGATTGAAATCGGCGATAGCGGCGCTTGCAGCTTAGCTTCGGCACACGTGGTGTGAACGCGCGGCTATGCGAGCGCAAGTTCCGCTAGCGGTTCGATCAGTTCCGGGAAATCGTTGGCGGGACGGTTGACTTTTTTCTCAACCTTCCATGCTTGCAGCGCGTTGCTTTCGCGCGGGGTGAGGAGGGCGGTGAGCGAATCCGTATCTTCCGTGTCGCTCAGCCACTGGTCGATGGCATTGCCTTCAAGCGACGCCGGCATGCGGCCATGCACCGGGTGAACCGTGGAATTGGCTTCGGTGGTGACGATGCAGCAGCTTAATAGATCGCTGCCATCGGGGCTGGTCCAGTGCTCCCATAGGCCGGCCAGCGAGAGAGGGCCTGAGGCGGAACTGAAATAATAGGGCTGGCCGGAGGGCTTCTGCCATTCGAAAAACCCGTTGGCGGGGATGATGCAGCGCCGGCGGCGGAAGGCGTTGCGGAAGGAAGGTTTTTCAGTGAGCGTTTCGGCGCGGGCGTTGATGAGTTTGGAGCCGATGGAAATATCCTTCGCCCAAGAAGGCACCAGCCCCCAGTACATGATATCCATCAGCCGCGCGCCTTTTACATCGGGGCGGATCACGGCAACGGGCTGGGTGGGTGCGATATTATAGCGCGGCGCAATATTTGCTGCGTTCTTGGTGCCGTATTGCTGTTGCAATTGCGACGGTGGGATGATGAGGGTAAAACGTCCGCACATGATGGACGCTTTAATGCACGGGCTGTAAAGAAGCGAGAGGAAAGATGAGGGGCAGCGCATGAGCAAAGCTTTTACCAAAGAGACAGAGGAAGAGGAAATCGAGCCCGAGTTCGCCCTGCCGCCGGAGGTGAAAAACTACATGACGCCTACCGGCTTTGCCACTCTGCAGGAGGAATTGCGGCAGCTGCAGCGGGTGGAGCGGCCGAAGGTGGTGGAGATTGTCTCCTGGGCGGCGAGTAATGGCGACCGCTCGGAAAATGGTGATTATCTCTACGGCAAAAAGCGGTTGCGCGAGATTGACCGGCGTTGCCGGTATCTGCTCAAGCGCATTGAAAGCGCAAGCGTAGTGGACCCGCGCCAGCAGCAGGGGCTGGAGCAGGTGTTTTTTGGAGCTACCGTTACTTATATGAAAGAAGACGGCAGCGAGCAGACGGTGAAACTGGTGGGGGTGGACGAGGCGGATTTAACGGCAGGGAAAATAAGCTGGCTGTCGCCGGTGGCGCGCTGCCTGATGAAAGCCAGGGAAGGCGACAGCGTGACGCTGCGCACGCCGGCGGGCGCGGAAGTGGTGGAGGTAGTGGAGATTGCCTACCCGGTTGCGCCGGAAAAGCCTTAGCCGCAGGAAAGCGTATCGCCCTCGCGCACGCGGGGGCGAGGGGTGAGGATGCCGGTGGAGAGAAATACCCCCCCTGCCGCTAGGAAAATGCCTGTCCATTCCAGACTATTGGGGATTTCGTCCAGCAGCGGGATTGCCAGCAGGGTAGAGAGAATCGGCACCAGCGGCAGGAAGGCGCTGGTGGTGGACGCGCCGAGCAGGCGCAAACCCCGATTATAGCAGAGCAGGGCGAAGATGCTGTTGATGATGCCCTGATAGATAGCCTGGAATGCCACTTCGCCCGCATTGTGCCAGCCGATATGCGAGGGAATGAACAGCAGGTAGATGGGCAAGTAGAGTATCAGCGAAAGCACGCAGACGGCGGCGGTGGCGTGCAGCGGGTCGGCCTTCCAGGCGCGGGCGCAGAGCGTATAGGCGGCCCACATGCCGCCGCCCAGCATGAAGAGCGCGTTGCCTCTCCATGCGTCCGGCAAAGAGTGCGAGGCGAACAGCATGCAGGCGATGCCGAGCACGCTGAACAGCACGCCGCTTAAGCGCACCGCGTTGGTTCTTTCCTTGAGCAGCGCCACGCCTAAAAGCGTGGTGATGGTAAGCATCACCGTATTGATGATGGCGGCGGCGTGCGAGGCGGGAGCGTAATGCATGCCCATGATGGCGATGGTATTATAAGGTGCGCCCATGCTGAAGGCGAGGAATAGACTGCCTTTCCAGCCATACGGGCCAATATGAAGTCCTTTGCGCCATAATACCGGCAGCAGGATGATACCGGCCACGCCGAAGCGCAGTGCCGTGATGTCATACGGTGTGAGCGAGCCGCGCACGCTATAGCGGCTTAAGATCATCCACCCGCTCCAGACCAGCACCGCCACCAGCACATATCCCGCGCCTATGAGTTTGGGTGAAATGGGTGAAGGGGAGGACATGACGGAGGACATAATGGGCCTATACTATGAGAGCGAGGCAAGGCTATCGCGGGGGAGATGCCCTGTAAACCGGCATTTTTGCATTGCGGGTATGAGCGATGCGTTTTTGTTGACAGATGCTGCGGCATGGAGCGCCAGCCTGATGAATATCCGTCATCCCGGCCTGCGCCGGGACGACGAAGGATAAAGTGGCGGAGTGTGCACAAAAAAACCGACTTCCGGGCACCGGGAGGCGCGCTCATAGTGCTGGCAGGCGGCTTCGGTGCGGGAACCGGGCTGCGTTTATGCAATTTTCAGGAGTATTCATGACCAGCGAGAAATATTACCCTTCCGCCAAGTCGTATGACCTGACCGCCACCATCAGTAGCGGCCAGACGGTGAGCGAGGCGCTCAACTTATGCGGCAAGGAATTATGCGGAGTGTTCATCCCCTCCACCTTTGATGGCGGCACTTTATACATTCAGGCGGCTACTGATATAGGCGGCACGTATGCGCGCATTCAGTCCGGCGGGGCGGATTATGCGCTCTCCGTCACAGCGGGAAAGCCGGTGGTGATTGAGAACCTGGCGGTGACAGCCGGATTCCAGTTCATCAAGCTGGAGGCCGCCACCGCGCAGAGCGGCAGCGATACGGTGCTTACCCTTGTGCTGAGGCCGGTCTGATGGCGGTGCTGCTGACGCTGTATTCGTTCGCCGCCTATGCGGCAGGCGCCTTCCGCCTGCTGACGGAAAACGCCGAACACATCCTGACCGAAACCGGTGAATTTCTAACAAAGGAATAGTTATGTCGAAAAAACTATCGGAGCTGGGCGCGGCGAGCGGCGTCAAGGGCTCTGATCTTACTTATATCGTGCAGGATGGCAGCAGCATGCGCGCAAGCATCGCGCAGGTGCAGGCTACGCCCCGCATTTCCACATGCGCGGCGCGCCGGCGCATCAGCGTTGCCGGCTCTAATCAGACCGGTGTGTCGGTGATCATGCAGTTTCCAAGCCTTGCGCAGTTCGACGCGGTGCAGCTGGTCTATGCCAATATGGATGCTTCCTCCACCTATCAGGTGGATATCGCCAAAGCGGCGGCGGCGCCCACCCACGCCAATAACGGCACCGGGCTGACTTGGTCTAGCGTTACGTTCAACGATAACGGCAATGTGGTGCCGGTTGCAACGGGGACGGGGGCGGATATCGTGCCGGGCATTCTGTTTAGCGATGTGATGCCCCTGCAATCGGTGGCGCGCACCGACGGCGGCACGCCCTATCTGCTGCAGACGCGCAGCTACTCCGCCGGGAGCGTTAATACCGGCGGGCTGTCGGGCACGGAGTTCGGGCTGATCAATGCGCTTAACAGCGGGCGCGAGCAGTGGGCGGCACGGTATGTGGCGGGCGATCAGGTGACCAGCATCTCCTCGCAGGCGCCGCAGGCGACCGGTAACATCATGTACCCGCAGGCGGTGGTGTTTTATTCCAACAGCGCGGCTTATCGTAATATCCTCTGGGGTGGCGACAGTTTGGTGCGCGGCTATGGCTCCACGGCGCATGCTAACGGGTTTCTGGAGCAGGCGGTGGTGCTGGCAGGGGCGTCGCCGGTGCGCATTCCCTATAATTACGGGCAAAGCGGGCAGAAGCATACGGCCTCGATTGCCACGCTTAAAAAAGCGCTGGCGGGATTTACGCCGGATATTGTTGGGCTGCAGGCGCATTCCATTAACGATATCACTACGGCGGGCATGGATAAGAGCCTGGCGGAGACGCTTTCCTTCCTGCAATATGCAAAAGCCTTGCGCGTGCCGGTAATTTTAAGCACCGTTGCCGCCGCCAGCACGGTGACCGGCGGCAATAACACCTACCGGCTGGCACTGAACGATAAAGTGCGGGCGCTTTGCGCCACCGGTGCGGCGCGGCTCCTTGATATTGCAAGCATTATCGACGATCCCGCCAATACGGCGCAGATCAACGCGTCCTATAATTACGGTGACGGCATCCATTTCAACGACGCCGGTTATGCCGCCATCGCCGCGGTGCTGGCGCCGATGATTTGATTTATCCCGTCGTCCTCGGGCGCACCGGAGGCGTGATCCGGGGATCCATCTCTCCGTTTGCGCGCGCTGATAGATAGGTTCCCGGACGGCACTGCGGGCCGCCGAGGACGACGGGATAAAAGGCTATTATGCTGCTGACAGGGATATTAAAGTTACAATCACCCCGCCATATG
>CAYPEF010000003.1:0-48018 GCA_964409675.1 uncultured Rickettsiales bacterium
CGTAACAAGGTAGCCGTAGGGGAACCTGCGGCTGGATTACCTCCTTTCTAAGGATGATGCGTATTACTTTTCGAAGTTTACTCATCGCACCTTACATCCACTCACTTCGCCGCTTGCGCTTAGATGCTCTCTTCACAAAGTTAAAAGCCCCGGAAGATTAATTTCTTCCGGGGCTTTTCATATTTTATTTACTTTTTATGGATTACACTCCAAAAAGATGTAAATTAATGTTAGCGATATATGCCTGAATTTTATCAAAGAGTAATTAAAGCCAAGGATCTTCCGAGACAGGAAGAACTCCCTGATGGAACTGTTTTCCCTGTCAAAGAAGGCGATATCGCTTTTTTCCAGGTCCCTCTGATGAATAAGCCAGCACCATCAGATGTTATGGCGCAATTTTTGCCGAATCCAGGCGTTATTTTGCGCAAGGCAGAAGATGGCAATCTTCTGGTCATTGCAGAGCTGGTTAACATGATGCATGCCGGGCATACGGGCCAGGAACGCCTGGCTATGGAAATCGCTTATCTGGTACAACATGACCGCAGCTCCCACTCCTATCAATGCATGTACCCGGTGCCACTTGATGCACCAGTCCCCCTTGAACAGTATGCAAAAAACCTGAGTTTTCCATCCCGGTCCCCTGCTATGCGTGGAACCCCTCATATACTGCCTGACGGAACAGAAGCCCCTCCTCAGGAAGGAACGCCCTACCATACGCTGACAACCGTGGAAGAAAGATTTAAGGCATATCTCTCGGAACTGGCAAATAAACCGGATTTACTTAATGAAATACCGGAATCCGTGAAACCGGTATTTCGCGGGCTGGGTAAAAATGCCTCTACCGGCTCGCCGTCTTCCGGTCGCGCATAAGTATTATAAGTTACTATAATTAATGAATATCGTCCAGCTTATCCAGAATATCCCTGATAAGTGAGAGATTCATCAAAATGTCACACATGGCGACAGGAAAACTGGTATTATAAACTATGATTTCATAGGTTTATTAAGAAAATGAGTACATCCCCAACCACACCTCCGAAACCGAAGCTCTTTGCCGTACTGGCAGGCGATAATGGGGAAATGTACCTTGCGGAAGCAACAGCCACAAAAGTTAAAGGCAAAAATGGCACTGAATTCACCCGCTATAAGCTGCAAGAAGGCGGAGAGGCGCTCCCTGCTTCACCCCTAATGGGTACCGCAATCACAGTCAGTAAAAACCCCCAAAATTATGCCATTCACCCTGTGACCGATACACGGCTTAACGCTAATCTTGCGCAATTCACTCATGTTGTTGCAAACGCGACCATGAATGGCAGGCCCATGCGGTTAGGTAAAATCACAAAAAGTTTTATGGGCGGGAAAACACTGCAAGACATACCGCTCGGCGAAACACCGCTGATCGTAACTGAAGCGGAACTTGCGGTGATCGCGCAGGACGGAGCGAAAGCAAGCAATGTTCCTCAGCGTTTTATGGGTGCATATAAGGCCCATATAACGGCACAGGAAACCGGAATAGAGCGTATAGAACGCTTTAACCAGGCAGATATGCGACGCACTCGCGCAATGGACGCCGCAAAAGCAGAGATGGATATGCTGGCTGTCGAGGCAGCATCCCTGCATAACATTAACGACACGCTGCGCACCTACCAGAATGATCATTCAATCGGCGGCTATATCGCAGGGCAACAAACACAGCTTAAGGCACGCGCGGAGAGGCTGGCAAAGCAACAGCAGGCATCCGCTAATCAATATGCCAAGCTCAGCACAATGAGCGATCCCGAAACGATATTGACGCAATTCGGTAAGCCGGAAGATACGCAGATTGCAAGAGCAGAAGCTGAGAAACTGCTTGGGCGCCCGCTTTCCACTCCTGAAACGCAACTGGCACGGAATGCACCCGCCCCTGCTCCATCGCAGGGTGCTTCCGCAACACCCGCGCCGGACGCGTATGATAAGCGATTGGCTGAGTTGCAGAAGATTGCGGATGAGAAAAGGGCAGGATTGTTGCAAGCGTCAGAAAACGTGGAATCAATGCGAATGTCCTTCAACCGGGCTTCAACGAACGAACAAAAACTATGGGGCGATGCGATCCGTGCAAAAATGCAACTTGAGAAAGACTATACCCTTGCTCAAAAAGAATTGGCCAAACTCCAATCGCTTGACCGGCAGCATTACCTAAAGGCTCTTGCCGACAATAAGAACCAGGAACCCGATCTTGACGTTGCGCTAACGCAAAAGGTGCTCAAGGTGCTCGAAGAAAGTCCACCACCAAATGTAGTCGCGGGTCCAGCTCCATTACGCAACCCTGTTATTCCCACCTCCACCAGTGCCGCAGGCGACAGCGGCACCCCAGAAGGCACCGGTGAATCTCTGCTGGGCGGCGGCGCAGCCGGGATAGGCGCATTGGCGCTTCTTGGCTCTAATCCTGCAGGCTGGGCGATTGCCGCGGTGGCAGCGGTGGCGGTTGGTTACATGATCTACCAATCCAAGAATAAAAAGCCCGCCCCTGCCCCGGAAACCGTGGCTGCTAATACGCCCGCCAGCGGAAAAGCCCCGCAGGGCGCAACGCCCGCGCAGGCCCAGGCGCTGGACCCAACGCAAAATTTTACCGCCTACGCACAGCCCAATGGGCAGTATGCGCAGAACCCCAACGCGCACCTGCCCAATAATCCGCAGCAACCCGGCGGGCGAGCTCCGGCCTAGGCCAGACGCTCCATCGCCACCATGCGCTCATCTTCCGCTGCATAGCGCTCCCGCCCCGCCGCCAGCGCGGCGAGCACGGCCACCAGTCCATAGGCGGTAAAATGACAGTCGCGCACCGGCTGGCGGCAGTCGAACACGGTTTCCATTTCGTCGCACATGCCGGTAAAGCGCATGCCGGCGGCATTGAGATTGCTCTGTGCGTCGCGGTTTTCATTCACGCGGTACATGCCGCCCACCGGAATGCCGTCGATCAGGTAGATCATCGGCTCGGCGAAATGCCCCTCCACCTGGTCAATAGTGGGAATGCCCTCCTGGATGATCACTTCCGACACGTGCGCGCCTTCCTTGATGACATGCATCTTGTTGCGCTCTTTCTTATTCATCTCCAGCAATTCCGAGCCGTCATGCACCGTCATGATGCCCATGCCGTAGGTGCCGGAATCGGCTTTCACGAAGACATAAGGATCCTCGGCAATGCCGTATTCCTTATGCTTGGCGCGTGCGCCTTCGATCAGCTCATCCACTGCTTTTGCCAAGCAATCCACGCCCTGGCGCTCCTTGAAGTCAATCGCCCCGCAAGCATGGAAGCGGGCGGAGAGCAGCCACGGATCAAGGCCAAAAGCGGAAGCGAATTCCCCAGATAACGCCCGATAAGCAGCGAAATGCACGCTTTTTCGGCGCTGGTACCAGCCCATTGCCATCGGCGGCAGCACGGGCTGCGCGATGCCCTCCAGCAGCGCCGACGGCCCGGAGGTGAAATCATTGTTAAGAAACACTATATCCGGTGCAAAGCCGGATTCCGTCACCAGCCGGTTGCCGCTGCGCAGCAAGGGCTGCTCGATGATTTCCATGCCCGACGGCGCCTGCAACCTTACCGGCTCGCCCGCCAACGCCTGCAGACTGCCGAACTGCACCTCCAGGCCGGCGGAGCGGAACAGGAAAGAGAGCATGGCGAGGTTATCGAGATAGGGCAGATTGCGCGTATGGTTCTCCGGGATGATCAGCACACGCTCCGCCATCGGATAATGCTCATTAAGATAGCTGCGGATACGCGCCGCCGCCCGTTTGCCCGCATTGACGGAGAGATTGTTGAACCCCGCCGGATAGAGGTTGGTATCCACCGGTGCCAGCCGCACCCCCGAATGGCGCAGATCCACTGAGCTGGTAAAATGCGGCGCGGCCAGGCGGCGCTGCGCGCCGAGCCATGCTTCCACCTCGTCATAGCGTCGTTCGTACAAATCCTTCAGCGTCTCCAGTATCATCATGCCTCGCTCAACTTTCCATTACATCCCTCACTCAAGGAGGAGGAAGCAGTAAATGACGGCTGTTCGTCCCAGTCACCCAGCCATGCCTGCACGCAGGCGAGCGCCGCCAGAGCCGCCGTTTCGGCGCGCAGGATGCGCGGACCTAAACTCACCGGTTTAATATAGGGTAGCCCGCGCAGAATTCCACGCTCCTCCGGCGAAAATCCGCCCTCCGGCCCGATTAATACGGCGTAGCGCGCCGGCGAGAGCGCGGGCAGCGCCTGCTTCAGTGCTTCCCCCTGCCCGCTTTCATCGCAGTGCAGCAAGGTGATGTCCGCCGGCCATGCGGAAAGCAACCGCTCCAGCTTTTGCGGCGCATGGATCGCCGGAACATCCAGCCGCCCGCACTGCTCCGCCGCTTCCACGGCGTTGCTCATCAGCCGCTCCTCATTGACGCGGCTAACGATTGTATAGCGCGTAAATACCGGCCAGATATCGCTCACCCCCAGCTCTACCGCCCGCTTGACCAGGAAATCGATTTTCTCATTCTTCACCGGCGCGAACACCAGACCGACGGGCGGGCTGGCGCGCTGCGGCTTCAGCTGGCGCGCCACCCGCGCATCCGCCTCGCGCTTGCCGACGCGGGTCAGCTCCGCCGCCCATTCGCCGTCCCGCCCGTTAAAGAGCGCTACCCACTCGCCGGGCTTCGCGCGCAGCGTATGGATCAGGTAATGCGCCGCCGCCTCTTGCAGCGTCACATTCGCGCCTTCGCGCAAACGCGCATCGCGCAGGTAAAGGCGCGCCTTGATTTTTTGCGGTGCATGCGCTTCAGTCATACGCGGTAGATACATTGTTTCGTTTATAATCCCCGCACCATAAGGAGCCTATGTCAAAGGCGCAAGCCCATCCCTATTTCCGCCTGATGCGGCTGCACCAGCCGGTGGGCGCGTGGCTGCTGTTTTGGCCCTGCGCATGGGCGCTGGCGCTGGGCAGCCATGGCCGGCCGCCGCTGCTTGCGTTAGCGTTCTTTGCTACCGGCGCACTAATCATGCGCGCTGCCGGTTGCATTATCAACGACCTGACCGACCGTAAATTCGATGTGAAAGTCGAGCGCACCCGCACCCGCCCGCTGGCGAGCGGCGAGACATCGGCCAAGGAAGCCCTGCTGCTGCTCGGCGCATTGCTTGCCTGCGCGCTGGTGGTGGCATGGGTGCTGGGTCCGCGCGTATTAATCTGGTCCTTGGCGGCCATGCCGCTGGTGATCGCCTATCCGTGGATGAAGCGCATCACATGGTGGCCGCAGCTGTTTCTGGGGCTTACGTTCAACTGGGGCGCGCTGGCAGGCTGGGTCTATGTGCATGGTGCGCCGGAAGTGCCTGCTGTGCTTCTCTACCTCGCCGGCATCTTCTGGACACTCGGCTATGACACGATCTACGCCCATCAGGATAAAGAAGACGACGCGCTGATCGGCGTCAAATCCACCGCGCTGAAACTGGGCGCGCAGACGAGACGCTGGCTCTGCCTGTTTTATGCGCTCTGCACTATCTGCTTATCCCTTGCAGCCATGCTGCAGGATGCGCAGGCCTTATGTTATGCCATACTGCTGCTGGTAGCAGCAGATTTTTCCTGCCAGATACGCCGCCTCAACCTGGACGACCGCGCATCGGCCCTGCGCATCTTCCGGCAGAACGCGCGCACCGGCAGCTTGATTTTTCTTGCTTTCCTCCTGATGTAAAACCGCCCCGACAATCCGCCTGAGAACAGTTTTAGAGCACATTGTCATTGAAAATAATAATGTAAACAGCACGTTATCATTGTCTTTCTTTTAAGAAAATATGCGTAAAATTGCTTGCTCTTTAAGCATTTTTTACTTTTTTCTGCCCATAATAGCGGATTGAATTTAACCGAAGGCATCCCGCAACCACATGCAAGGGCAGGAAATCCCCCGTAATGGCGCACATCATGCGCAGCCTCCCGGCTGGTCGGCTGCGCCTGCGCGCGCGGCTGCGCATGAGGGAGAGTTCCTCGGACTGATCGATAAATCCATTCGCCAGTGCACGCTCAGCCACACATCCGGCGCGCTGTTGCTGGTGCATATCAGCAACCTCGCCATGGTGATCAGCGGCTATGGGCACGATGTTTCCGAAACCGTTATCCACGATTTGATCTCCAAGCTGCGCGACCTGCTCTCCTCGCTCGATACCGTTGAACGCCTCCAGCGCGACCAGATCGGCATTATTCTCACCAACAGCTACCCGGAAGAAACCGAGCGCACCGCCCAGCGCATCATCGACACACTGCAGAATTACGGGCGCGATAATTTCGCCACCGCATCGCTGCACATCATGGGCACTATCGGCGCGGTACATTTCCCGTCCGAGGCGCAGCAGGCCACCGACGCCATGGATAAGGCGTACGTGGCGCTCTACAGCACCCAGTCATCGCTCTACCGCACCTTCTCCGCCTCCAAGCGCGAGGCCGACCTTTGCCGCCAGCAGATGGGCCTGGCCAGCTATCTCTACAACGCCTATCAGGAGCAGCGCCTGCGGCTGGCCTGGCAGCCGATTCTGGAAGTCGCCACCGGCACCATCGCGCATTACGAGGCGCTGCTGCGCATCAAAAGCCTGAACGGCAAGATCAGCTCTGCGGGAGCGCTAATACCGGTGGCCGAGAAAATGGGCCTGATCGAAACCATCGACATCATGGTGCTGGAAAAAGTGGTGCAGGAGCTGCGCGACTCGCCCGATATCAGCATCGCCTTCAATATCTCCAACCTCACCACCGAAAACCCAATCTGGCTGGAGGCGCTTACCAATTTAGTGGAGCAGACGCCCGACATCACCTCCCGCATGATGGTGGAGATCACTGAAACTGCTGTGCAGCGGGATTTACGCCGCGCCGCCTATTTCGTGGCCAGCCTGCAATCCTTAGGCTGCCAGGTGGCGCTGGACGATTTCGGTTCCGGCTACACCTCCTTCCGCCAGCTGAAAGCCCTCTCGGTGGATTTAGTGAAAATCGACGGCGTATTTATCAAGGACATCGCCCAGAACGCCGACAGCCGCTTTTTCGTCAAAACCCTGCTCGATTTCGCGCGCGGCTTCGGCCTGAAAACGGTGGCGGAATTCGTCGAAACCGGCGAAATCGCCAAAATCCTCATCGACATGGGCGTCGATTACCTGCAGGGCTACTACTTAGGCAAGCCCGAAAACCACCGCCGCTGGCTGAAAGAAGGCGAATACGGGGTGGAATGATCACTTCCATCGGCCTCCTGTACGAGGTTCAACATCCGGTTTTATTAATTCACGCCAGTTTCTAGGCTTCATGGCTGCATGCCTTTGCTCTGGCGTTTTGCCCTCCCATTGCTCCAGGGTATTATCTAAATTCCAGCTGGCTACGCGGTCAATCTGACTATCGTGAAGAGTTGGATTTCCCTTCAGCGCAAGCACAAAATTATAGCGGCGCAGCAATTCGCGCACCTGCGTTTCATTTGGTGTTGCCGCTTCTTTATTCTCCCATCGCTCGACATCATTAGCGGTAATACGCACGGCAGGCTGAGCGGAAGGAATATCAATGCGGAAAATATCATCCACCGACATCCCAATATCAGAAGCATTCCGGATAGCTTTCAGCACATCTTTAATTGGCGTACCTCGGCGTATATTAGCAATCACATCGTGCGATGTATTATTTAACTGCTGTTGCGTATAAGGTGATAATTCCACCAGTTCCTGCACATCCATCTCCGTACAGGCAATGCCCTCTTTTGCATAAGCGTTTAATACTTCTATCAGTACACGCATATTAAAAAGCGTTGGCGTGATCGTATTACGCCATTGCGTCAGATACGGCCGATGAATACGAAGTACTCCACTGGCAGGATCGCGGCTACGCTCAGCGATCTGGACTGAGGAAATCTTTTGTGCAGATAACTTGGTAAGAATCTCATCCAGCTTTGCGTTGAACGGCGAGCGGCGGCCCTCATCTTTCGGAGCAACACAGGCGGTCATCAGGCGTTCCCTGCCGTAATACCCATCAAGCATAACGGCTTGTTGCTTATCCAAGCCTAGATAGGAATAAATCGCCTGCCGTTGCGCTGGCGCGGCGTTACTTCGCCCATTGACTATATTAGTCAGTAAAGGCGCGGGCAGTTGGCTCTCGGGCGCCTGGTGCGCCAGTTCACCCGCGATATCGGGAAATGATCGGCGCCCTCCCTGCATATGGAAGTCCAGCAGCTTATGCACAACCTGCGACCATGTAACTTCATTTTTTTCTAATCTTTGCTGCGCCCGCATCAACACGTCGCAGTTAAATACCGCAATGGTTTCTGGCGTTACTTCCACAAGCCCCGCTTTGGTAAAAAGAGGGATACGATGCGCCTGCGTATCAAGATGAAGGGGATTCGGCTGTGCCGATAGCAAATCCTCAATAAAACGATATGGTGGCTGTTGTGCGCCATTCCGATAACCACCAAGCGATACGTAACTGTAAGATTTTCTACCCAATGCAGATGCCAACTGCCGCTCCAGATCGCGGTTGGTCAATTGATTGCAGCCCATAAGCGAATTGAACAATCCGGCAAAATCCTGATAATCATTCCACTGGCCGATTATCTCCTGCACCGCTAACAGAGCACGATCTTCGCCAAGTGTAATACGGCGCTTATGCACGGCAAATCCTCAGTCTATTTATCCAAAATATTAATAAACGCCAATGATAATACCGCTTCATCCGCCTCCGAATCAGTGCTATCGCCCTCCGCCAGCCGTATTATTCTGCCAACCCCTGCCGCCCGGCCCGCCTGCACGTCGCTTTCCTTGTCACCGATGAGAATGCTTTCCCGCAGATCGATGCCATGCTCGCGCGCTGCCTGCAATATCATCCCCGGTTGCGGTTTGCGGCAATGGCAATTCTGCCGGTATTCCCCCTGCCCCGCTTCCGGGTGGTGCGGGCAGTAATAGGTCTGGGTGATAGTGATATTCTGCTGCGCGAACTGCGCATGTATCCATGCGGTGAAAGCGTGGAATTGCGCCTCGCTGTAATAGCCGCGCCCGATGCCCGCCTGGTTAGTAACGATAATAATCAAATATCCTTGCGCCTGCGCCGCTGCGCAAAGCGCGAAAATACCTTCTACGAACTCGCAATTCTCCGGCGTATGCACATAGCCGTGATCGATATTGATCACCCCGTCGCGGTCAAGAAAAAGCGCTTTGCGTAACACCGCTTAATTGACGAGGCTCAGGCGCACCTTGCGCTCCACCGGATCGGCGCGCGGCTCGGGCGTTTTGAGGTGGTAGAAATCGCGCCGTGTGAGCGAGGTCTGCGAATAACCGTGGCGGTCGAAGAAGACGATGCTGGAGCCCTGCGTTTCAAACGAAAACGGCACCCAGAGCAGGTCTTCCAGCGCCTGCATGATGCGCAAATGCTGCTCCGGCTTGGCGAAAAACAGCATGAACCCGCCGCCGCCCGCCCCCAGCAGCTTGCCGCCGATGGCCCCGGCCTTGCGCGCGCGGGCATAAATATCGTCCACGAAATCCGGCGCGATACTGGCCGAGAGCGAGCGTTTCAGCTGCCACGTTTCATGCAGCATGCGCCCGAATTCGCAGATATCGCCCCGGGCGGTCACGCAGCCAACCGCCTCGTCCACCAGCTCGCGCATGGCATTAAGTTCCATCTTCTTGTCGCCGCGCGCCTGGCTTTGCATCTGGTCTTTAGCAATATTGGAGGCGGTGCGCGACACGCCGGTGAAAAACAGCAGGAAATGGCTCTGCAATTCCTCCAGCCGTTCCGGCGGCACAATCACCGGCTCGACGCAGAAATCGCCGTCCCGCTTGATGGTGACGCGGTTGAAACCACCGAACGCCGTGCCGATCTGGTCCTGCACGCCGACATTCTCGCGCAGCACGTCGCGCTCGATATGCACCGCTTCGCAGGCCAGTTCGCGCTTGTTGCTCATGCGCCCCTGCAGCGCATTGACCGCATTGAGCAGCCCCACGGTAAAGGCCGAGCTGGAGCCAAGGCCCGAGCGCGCTGGCAAATCGCCGCTATGGAGAATTTCCATGCCGTTATCGATATTCAGATGCTGCAGCACCGCCCGCACCGCCGGATGCTCGATTTCGGCATTGTCATGCACCTGCTCGATGCGCGACCAGACGATACGCGAGCGCTCCTCGAAAAAGGGTGGCAGGTAGCGACAGGTGATATAGCAGTAATGGTTGATCGAGGTGGAAAGCACGCTGCCCCCGTGCTCTTGGTACCAGGTATGGTAATCAGTGCCGCCGCCGAAAAATGAAACACGGTAGGGGGTACGGCTGATGATCATGCGGTTTTCCTTGCTTCCTCGGTGAAATGATACGCATACATGCGGCCGAGACCTTCTTCCAGCGAAATCACCGGTTTCCAGCCAAGCGAAAACAGCTTGCCGGAATCCAGCATCTTGCGCGGCGCGCCATCAGGCTTTTCGGTATCGAGCGAGATGTTGCCGCGATAGCCGACGGTTTTCGCCACCAGCTTCGCCAATTCGCCAATGGTAATCTCCTGCATGGAGCCGACATTGATGATTCCGGGATCATCGTAGCGCTCCATCAGGAACAGCAGCGCATCCGCCAGGTCATCGACATAGATAAACTCGCGCAGCGGCGTGCCGCTGCCCCAGATCACCTCCTCCGGCGAAAGGGCGAGCTTCGCCGCGTGGAAGCGCTTCATCAGCGCCGGGATCACGTGGCTGGCGGCAGGGTCAAAATTATCATTGATGCCGTAGGTATTGGTCGGCATCGGCACCACCACCTGCATGCCATATTCGCGCGCATAGGACTGCGCCATGGTAATGCCGTTAATCTTGGCGGCGGCGTAGGCGATATTGGTCGGCTCGATATAGCCGTTCAGGAATTCTGCTTCCGCCACCGGCTGCGGCGCGAGCTTGGGATAAGTGCAGGCGGAGCCGGGAAAGAGCAGCTTCCGCACGCCCGCCTTACGCGCCGCATCCATCACGTTCAGGTGCATTGCCGTATTGTCATAGATAAACTGGCCGGGGTACGTGCTGTTGGCGTGAATGCCCCCCACCCGCGCCGCCAGGTGGAATACATAGTCCGGCTTTTGTGCAGCCATGTAAGCATTCACCGCAGCCTGATCGCGCAATTCCAGCTCGGCATGCGCGGGCGCAAGAACCCGGCTAAACCCGCGCTCCGCCAGCAGGCGGCGCAAGGCGGAGCCGACCATCCCTGACGCGCCAGTGATGAGAATGGAATCGTTTTTCTGCATGACGCGGTGAAAAAACCCCTTGTTTTTCTCTGATTTTGCCGATTTGTTAACCGGTAACGAATGCATTGAGGTATAGCATGGAAGCCAAACGGGAGCAAACCATTCTAAATCACGCGCAAGCGATTGTTTTAGAAGCATCAAAGATTGCCTTGCGCGAGCGCGCCAAGCCGGAGCTTGCATGCACCGAAGAAAAACTGCTGGAGCAGCTTAATCTGCGCTCGGGAAGCAAGGAAGACCCGGTCACGCCCGATGCATTCCTGACCGCGAAAAAACCCGCCGACAACAGCACTGTCACCAGCGCCGATATACTGGCGCAGGACTATATGCAGAAAGAACTGCATAAAATAGTGCCGGAAGCCGCTTTCACCGGTGAGGAAAAAGGCGGCGATGCCGGCGCGGAAGCTTCCTTGCGCTGGGTAGCCGACCCGGTGGACGGCACCGGTAATTTCCTGCGCGGCAAATACCCGGAGCAGAATCCTAACCCTGAGCGCCGCCGCTTCGGCCACCTGCTGGCGCTGGAGGAAGCAGGCAATCCCGTGATCGCCGTCATGTTCTGCCCCGAGCCGGACGCGAGCGCCAAGCATTTGAACGGCACGCTCTACGTCGCCACCGCCCATACCCTCACCCGCATTATCCCGGTGCGCGAGGGGGAGATGAAAACGCAGGAAGCGGTTGAAGCGCAGCCCCTTCCCCGCCCTGCCGCACCACAAACGTTTTCATACGGGACCTTCGACCCCGCCCTGCTCGGCCCGAAACACGGCCAGCCGGATACTGCGCGGCAGGCGCTCACTACTGCCGCTGCCGAGCACGGAATGCAGGGGCGGGAGATGTTCTGCTTCGCCGCCGGGGCGGAAGACGTGCTGACCGGGCGCGGCGTATGCGCCAACGGCGTTAATTGCGAGTGGGATTCCGCCGCACCGGCGCTGCTGTTTCAGCAAGCGGGTATACCCTTTGCCGAATACGCCAACGGCACCGGGCCGGACGGCAGCGCGCGCTTCGCCATGATCGCCGCGCCGGATACCACTTCTTTTGCCGCTGTAAACGATGCATATAATGCGCAGTTTGCCGGACGCACCGACGCGCCACCGTTGCTGCGCTTCGCCCATACCACGCCGCCCTGCGCCGCGCCCGCCTCCGCTGCCGCAGGCAGAAGTCGATAAATGATTGCCGATGCCAGGCGCAGCCGCTATAAAAAGCGGTCCTTAACCCCAAGCTGAAAGCCCCTATGCCGACCCCGGACATTGCCACCACCAAGCGCCTCTACCATTCCATGCAGCTCATCCGCCGCGTGGAGGAGCATATCTGCGAAGTCTATCACACCGACGCCATCAAAAGCCCGGTGCACCTCTCCATCGGCCAGGAATCGGTGGCCAGCGGCATCTGCGACGCCATGCAGGCCGACGACATGGTTTCCAACACCTACCGCTGCCACGCCACCTACATCGCCAAGGGCGGCGATTTGCGCCAGATGATGGCCGAGCTCTACGGCAAATCCGGCGGCTGCGCGGGCGGCAAGGCGGGCTCGATGCATTTGATCGACATGCCAAACGGCGTGATGGGCGCATCCGCTGTGGTCGGCACCACCGTGCCGGTAGCGGCGGGCTATGCGCAAGCGCTGCAGTGGGATGCCAAAAAAACCGGCAAGCAGCGCGCCGTAGTCGCCATCTGCGGCGATGGAGCCACCGAGGAAGGCGGCTACAGCGAAACGCTCAATTACGCCGCGCTGAAAAAACTCCCCATCCTGTTCGTGGTGGAAAATAACGGCTTCGCCATTCACACCCCCATCTTCCGCCGCCAGCCCAACTGGAATTTGCGCGCCCGCGTGGAAACCTACGGCATCCCCACCCAGTTTATCGATAACGGCGACGTCTTCACCATCCGCGAAGCCACCGCGCAGGCGCTCGCCCACATCCGTAACGGCGAAGGTCCGCAATTTTTAGAGTGCACCACCTACCGCTGGATGGAGCATGTCGGCCCTACCGACGACCACGACCACGGCCCCTACCGCGATTTGAAGGAATACGCCCGCTGGAAGGAATCCGACCAGATCGCCAGACTCGCCAAAACCCTCGGCAAGGAAGCCGAAGCCATCAATTTGCAGGTAGAAGCCGAACTGCGCGACGCCGTGGATTTCGCCGAAGCCTCGCCCTACCCCTCTAATGCCGAACTGATGAGCCACGTCTATGCCGCATAACCTCGCCCTGAAAGAACGCGAACCCACCAAGGCCACGGATAACAAGCGCCTGATCCGCTACGTGGATGCCATTGCCGAGGCCTGCGCGCAGGCGATGGAAGAAGATGAGCGCGTATTCGTCTTCGGCCTTGACGTGGACGACCATAAATCCATCCAGGGCTCCACGGCGGGCCTCGTGGAGAAATTCGGGCCGGACCGCTGCTTCGGCACGCCGCTTTCGGAAGACGCGATGACCGGCATGGCCATCGGCGCGGCTATGGCAGGTTACCGCCCGGTGCATGTGCATATCCGCATGGATTTCATGCTGCTGGCCATGAACCAATTGATCAATATCGCCGCCAAGGCGCATTACATGTATAATGGCCAGGTGCGCGTGCCTTTGGTGGTTCGCACCATGGTGGGCCGCTCCTGGGGTCAGGGCGCGCAGCATTCCCAGGCGCTGCATTCCATGTTCATGCATGTGCCGGGCCTTAAAGTGGTGGCCCCCTCCAACGCGCATGATGCCAAGGGCTGCATGCTGGCCGCCATCCGCGATGATTCTCCCGTGATTTTCATGGAGCACCGCCTGCTCTGCAACATGCAGTCCTATGTGGACGAGGCAATGTACGAAGTTCCCTTCGGCAAGGCGCGCGTGATGCATGAGGGCAAGGACGTCACCATCCTCGGCATCTCGCATATGGTGATTGAGGCCTTGCGCGCTTCGCATTACCTTGAAAAATCCGGCATCTCCGCCGAAGTGATCGACCCGATTTCCCTGCGCCCGCTGGATATGGATACCATCATTGCCTCCGTTAAAAAAACCGGCCGCTTATTGATCGTGGACAATGGCTGGCAGATGTGCGGCGCGGGCGCGGAGATCATGGCGCAGGTGTTCGAGCGGCTGCCGCAAGGCGTGAACGGCAAACCGGTCGCCATGAAGCGCATGGGCTTCGCCGATACGCCCTGCCCCACCACCAAGCCACTGGAAAACCTGTTTTACCCCAACGGCAAAACCATCGCCGAAGCCGCTTTCCGTCTGGTAGATCCAAATGGCAAGATCGACCTTCCTGCCGATCATGAGATCAAGGAAGTCGATGAATTCAAAGGGCCGTTTTAATGGCGCAGGCTGCCTCCCTCCTCTCCGCTGAAGACACGCTTCTCACCCAGTATGCGCGCGACGGCTATTGCATTCAGGAAAACGTGTTTTCCCCGCAGGAATGCGATCATTTAATTGCGGCGGCGAAAGAATTGCCGGACTACCGGCAGGGCATCGTCAAGCCCGCCATGATGCCGCACCGCGTGGATGCCATCTTCCTGCACGCACTGAAAAACCCCGCCATCGTCACCATGATGGAAAAGCTGGTGGGCGGCAAGGCAGCCGGCCTGCAAACCGAATTCTTCTACTGCAAGCCCGGCACGCGCGGCTTTTCCAACCATCAGGATAATTTCTTCGTGCAGGCCCCGTTCGGCGTGTTTGCCTCCGCGTGGATCGCGCTGACCGACACCTATAAGGAAAAAGGCGGCCTGATCGTCTATCCCGGCACACATGAAGAAGGCCTGCTGCCGGTGCGCCCGGTTGCCATAAGCAAGGATAGCGGCCAGGACCCCAATGCCAACAACGAAGAATGCGTCATCCCGCCTCGCTACCAGCCGCTGAACGCCTCCGTCCCCAAAGGCGCGGTGCTCTATATCCATGGCCACGTGGTGCACGGCTCCAACCCCAACACCACCGATGAATGGCGCTACGTATTGCTCAATACCTACGTCAAAAAAGGCGAGCCCTTCCGCGCCGGTAAATATGCCCAGCGTGAAGAGGTGAATCTCTACCAATCCGCCTGATGGCCTTACTCAAGCGCATTGCCCTAACCCTCCCCCCGCTTCAAAAGCTGCACAAGCAGCGCAACGGACTGCTGTTGGAACGTAATGCGCTGCTGGCGGCGCAACATGAGCTGGAGCAGCGCATCCGGGTGCTGCATTTTCAGGCACAGCAGCAGGCGAATACGCTAAATACCTTGCAGGCTCAACTCCAGAACGAAACCCTACTTCGGCAAGCATCTGAGGCAACCCTTCAGACGCAGGCCACCGCTTGCGCCGCGCTGGAGGCCCTGCTCGCTGAACGGGATGCGCTGATTACCGAGCAGGAAGCAGCGCAGGCGCGTGCGGAAGCCGAAGCGCTGGCGGCAACGCCTTTTATACCAGCCTGTCTCACCAATCCCTGGTGTCAGCTTTTGGATAAAGCAGAGGAATGCACAACCCGCCCCGACACGCCGGACATCGCCTTTCTCTGCTCGCACGGGCGCACCGGAAACCGCTGGCTTGGGCGGGTGCTGAATCTGCATCCTGAGATGGTCTGCGGCGTTGGCCCGCTCATGCGCCCCTATGTTGAATATGACAGCTGTACCGATGACTCGGTAATATTTGACCCTAATGAAATTGATATTGTCGAGCATTTCCAGGCGGCATCGGTAGACAAAATGCTAAGCACCCTCAAAGCCTACAAAACCGGCTACCGGTTTTACGTGCGCGCCCATGCCATCAACGCCTTTCAGCTCATGCTGAATATCCGCGAACAACCGCCAGGGGTGCGCGTCAGCATTGCCAATGTCATCCGCCACCCGGTGACGCGTGCGCCGTCCTATGCGCGCGAATGGCTGCATACGGACGGCACCGACCTTCACGCCCATATGGAAACCCTATGGGAATCCGGCGAGCATTACCGCATCTGCGAAGATGAGATCCGCACCCGCTTCCCGGAGATTGACCTGAACACGCGGGAAAACCGGTATTTCATCATGGGCATATTCTGGCTGTGGAACGATTTGAGCGATTTCACCCTGCCCATCCGGCATTTCCGGTTTGAAGAGCTGACCGGGCATAACGAGCTGCTTTGCGGGTTCCTGACCCATTTGCTCGGCAAGGATTTTATCATCACCCCGGACTATATCGCCAAAATAAAAGCGGAGCGCCCGGCAAACTACCGCGCCGCGCCGAAGGCAGCGGTAGAAGTCTACGCTAACTGGCAGCCCTGGCAGAAATATTGCTTTCGCCGCTTTATGGAAGCGTATAATATCGATGCAGCTTTCCAGCCCTTCGGATATGATTTTTCCTTCATCGATTAGGAGTCAGCATGCGCAATATCAGCTATACTTCGCGGTTTACCCGCCTTCTTACCAAGCGCCGCGTGTTCAAGGATTCGCCGCTTTGCGTGCTGGATGTGGGTGCGCGCGGCGGCCCGCAATCGCACTGGCCGCTCTATGACCGGGACATTAACGTGATCGGTTTCGAGCCGCATGCCGAGGAATGCAAGCGCCTCAACGGCATCGCCTCCTCCTTCAACGTTCCCTTCACCTGCTACCCCGTGGGGCTGGGGCGTGAGGAATTCACCGCTCGGCTTTATGAATATCCGAACAAGGCCGCCAACAGCCTGATACCGCCGCAGGGCGTGGAAAACCCTGCCTATACCGACATTCACGTCACGCGCTTCGACCGTTTTGCCGCCCAGCACAATATCAGCAAAGTCGATTTCGCCAAGCTTGACGTAGAGCGCCATGAAATGGAGGCGCTGGAAGGCATGGAAGCGTGGCTGGGTGGCGATAACCCGATCTTCGGCCTCGAAATCGAGGTGCATTTCAAGCCCGATGGCGATACGCCGCTCTTCTCCGATATTGAACTATACCTGCGCCGCCACGGCTACCGCGTGGCGGATCTTGATATATTCAAAGCTTCCAGCAACGCCATGCCTGCCCCGGTGGCATGGGACCACCGCAATCATTTGAACGAGCCGATCCTAGGCCCCACCACCACCGGGGAAATGATCCACGGAGATGCGCTGTTCTTCCTGGATTTAAGCCGTGTCAACCCCGAGTGGATGCGTGCAAAAGGGCCACTTTATATCCTCAAATGCGCCTCTTTGTTTGAAGTGTACGGCCTGCCGGATTGCGCGGCGGAGCTATTGCTCCAATACAGCGGCGAGGTGGAGCAGGTGATATCGGTGGACGAAGCCCTGAACGCGCTAGTGCCGGACCATTTTGGCCAGGGACTCACCTATCAGCAATATTTGAAGACTTATCAAGAGCGCGTCGGACGCCCGGTCACGCCGGAAGCACCAGCCGCTGCCAGCCAAACGGGAGAAAAATCTTCCATTGCCAAAGTCTTTCGCCTGATTAAAGGCGCTGCCTAAGCATAAAAAAAGCCCGCATCCTCCGATGCGGGCTTTTTTATAACTACAGATACATCACGCCAACTCTAAATCCGCCAAATGCGATTTAGCACGCTCCACCGCTTCCGCTGGGAAGTGCGAGGGGTAATGCACCGGCATGCCCTTCAGGGAGATCTTCTGCCAGCCGTCGCCTTTTTTCTGCATGGCCCAGAAACCGCCCCACATGGAAACTTCGCCGAAAATCTCCTGCACGGCAAGCGTGACGCCGGGGTGGAAGTTGCGGCCTGTTTTAGGGTCCTTAATAAAATCGCGGTCATGGTTGGCTTTCGCGTTGGCCTGGTCTACCTGGCTCCATTGCAGATTCAGATCATCGCCGCAGATGATGCCGCCTTCGCGCACCATGGGCATGGAGAGCATAATATCCTTTTTCACTGGCTCGTAGGTATGGTCGGCGTCAATGAAGACCACGTCGAACGTATCGCGCCCCATCAGTGGCAGGATGTTTTCGCTTTTGCCGCGTAAATGCTGGCAGTTGATGCTGCCGGGCAGCGTGCGAATGTTATGCAGGAAGATATTATAGGCCGTGTCGGATCCCAGCGAATGCTCCATCGCCACATAGACATCGTCCTGATGCTTGGAGCGGTCGAAGAACGGCACCCAGCCGTCCACGCAGGTCAGGCTCCCCTGCCCGCCATTATGCAGCGCCAAGCCTTCCCCCCAGGAAAGCGCCGACGCGCCGTACCATGAGCCGATCTCCAGGATGCGCAAATCCGGGCGCTTGCCCTGCTTGGTTAAATACCATACGCATCCCATCATGAACACATGGCGCACGGGCGCGCTCAGAATGCCGTATTGCATATCGAATAACGGCTTATCGCCGGCGACGGTCTTCAGGAGGGCTTGATAGGACATAATCTCACATTGCTTGGAGTTGATCGGAAGAGTGCGGGAAATACGCTTCACCCGGCGCATAGACAATCCGCCTGCGCCCGGTGCCCTGGTAGACCACCGGCATCCGCCGGTAATCCTCCACGGGGATAATGCGGATATCCATCGAGGCGCGGGTATGGTGCAACAGCGGCTCGCCGGTATGGATGCAGCGGGAATCAAAGGCGAACATCTTGCCAAACGGCGTTTTCACCTGCGGCGCAAATGCATTCAGCGATTGGTTAAAGGCGGGGTCATTCACCGCCTTATCGATAAACGGCGCGAAGCGGTAGCCGAAGCCTTCCAGCACGCGGCGCGAATCCGCCACATTCATGCAGCGGAAGCCATGCCCCTGCTCGCCTTCCGGCGCGGTCAGCGGAATCCAAATATTGATTTCCTGCGGCGGATGGCCATAGCCGATATCGGTATGGTAGCGCGGATAATGGTGGTTGTTCTCCCCGTCCGGGCAGTGAATGCGGATGGTGGTGGTGGCCTGGAAATAGGACGCATAAGGGAAATAGCGCTGCACGCATTCCCCGATAAAACGGTGATAGAGCGCCATAAACGCCTCATCGGCATCATAGAGCAAGGTACTGATTTTATTCACTCCGTCATTAAACCCATACGCTTTCAGTTCATGCCCGATGCGCGCATGCAGCGCCTGAAGCGGCTCCACGGCCTGCGCAATGCCTTGCGCACGCAGCAGGCGCAGCACGCCGTCGCGGAAGCCTTCCGCGAAGGGCGCGCAGTCCAGCTCGGCATGGTCGGCGCCGAATTCACGCTGGAAACGGCTTTGTGCAGCATATTCGCCCATCATCAGCTCCGCCCGCTCATCCTCGGTTAAGGCATGGATATTCACCTGCGCATGCGCGGCAGGTGCGGTGGCGTTAGCAGAGGAGGGCATGAAGGCTCTTGATCCTTGTCAAAAATGAGGAAAAATAAAAGGTCGAATATCCCCGGCTGTCAACGATAATTTGTATTGCAAGCTGAAAGCGTGGCCGTTACACCTTGCGGCAAGACATTTTTCACCAATTCTTTAGGAGAAGAGTCATGTCCGAGGTTGTACCGTTCAATGAGCGCATTGCCCGCCTGACAGCGATCACCCCTGCCGCATCCGTGCTGGAGGATATGGGGCTGGTGAAAATTCTCTCCATCCAGGAAGCGCAACGGGCGCGCGTGCGAGGGGCGCTGAATTATTTTCTCTGGTCCTGCCTGTCGCACGCATTCCCCGAGAAAGCCTTCCCCCTCACCAACGACATGCTGGCTACCTATGAAGCTGATATCCTGAAACTTCCCAATATCACCCCTAACGGGCTGGTGCTTCCCAAGCGCGAAAACATCCTCGCCTTCAACGCGCTACAGAAGGAAGCCGCCATGGCCTTCGCTGCGCTGGGCCTGGGCGAGCATATTGCCCGCGCGCAGTTCCCCATCAATATCCGCCTGCAAAACGGCGCGCCGGACCAGGCCGTGGATAGCCGCCCGCGCGCTTCCGTGAAGCCGCACAGCGACATCTGGGCAGGCGATCCCGCCTCGGGCATTCTGGTGTTCCTCTCCGTGCTGGGCGACCCGTCCAAATCAGGCATCGATTTCATGCAACCCAAGGAATTCCCGCTATCTTACGTGCGCACGCTCAACGATTATAACGAAGGCCAGCCCCTGCTGACCGACAGCACAAAAATCGGTAGCTTCAGCAATGCCGGCTGGTTCCTGGCCGATCCATACCTGATCCACCAGACCACCAAGAATGCGCCAGGCTGCCGCATCTCGCTCGATTTCCGCTTTATCCCCAACAAGCGCGTAAGCTCGGACATCGACGAAGATGAAACCCGCAAGCCCTTCTTTATCCCTTTCAATCGCTGGAGCGCCATCGGCAGCGACAAGCTGATCATGACGGAAGAAGGCATGCGCGAATTTTCTCCCAATAAGAGCAAAGATCCTTATACTATCGGTTACCCGGTTAAAATATCTATCATCGATACGGACGCAACCTATGACCTACGCCCTCAAAAGCTCGCCAGCTGATTCGCAACTGCACACCCTTGCCCCCGAACAGGTGGCGGCGAAGTTCGGCCTTAGCCGCGAACAACTGCTGAGTTTGCTGGGCAACCACGCCTGGCCGTCGCTTACCTACCGGGTAATCAAGGGCGCGGAGCGCGACGACGTGATGCTCGGCATCCTGAAGCGTATCGATTCCGGCACCATGCGCATCGTCGGCGGCAATGACAACGCGGTCTGGGAACAGGGCTGGGGGGAAATCCTCACTCAAGTCAAGAACAAAGGATTTAGCCCTACCATCCTGCGCCCGCAATATTTCGACCATCACCGCATCATGCGCCTGAACGGCGAGTATGTGGACGGCGGTGACGCGCGGTTTGTCTACGAGTATGACCAGCTGCTGCGCCGCATCGTCTTTTCGCATTACCTGAAGGGTACTTCCAAGATCGTCGAACTCGGCTGCGGCACCGGCACCAGCCAGTTGCTGCTGGCCGAATTGCTGCCAAACGCGAAACTGGTGGCCAGCGACTGGGCAACGCCTTCGCAGGAGATCGTGCGCCAAATCGGCGCATACACCAAGCGTGACATTAAGCCGGTGAACTTCAACATGCTAACGCTGGAAGGCTGGGAAAACCTGGAGATCGATGCGCAGTCCACCGTGCTGACCGTCCACGCGCTGGAACAGCTCGGTGGCGGCTGCACGGAGCTGCTGGACCGGC
This sequence comes from uncultured Rickettsiales bacterium, assembly GCA_964409675.1. Taxonomy (GTDB): domain Bacteria; phylum Pseudomonadota; class Alphaproteobacteria; order Rickettsiales; family SXRF01; genus CAYMDD01. Next base: position 21,178 of record CAYPEF010000003.1, read on the forward strand.
TGGTGAAGGCCAAGCCCAAAATGTGCCTGCATTTCGAGCCGATTGTGGAGCTGTACGACGAAAACGCCCTTTTCGATTACCTCGCCATCAAATACCACACCACGCGCAATTATTTGAGCAATTGGCTCAGCACCCTGCGCACACTTGCCAAGGCGGGCAAGGTGGAGATCATGGAAGAGCGCCGCCTTGCCTTCGGCGACCGGTATCACGAGGCTTATTCCGTTATCGCCTGGCACCCCTTGTAATCCCGGTAACAGCAGACGCATGCATACGCTGACACCCGTTGATTACGGCTATGTGGATACGATAGCCAATAATATCCGTTACTCCCTGGGCATCCGCCGCCCCGCCGAGCCGATTGCGTCCGGCGTGCTGCTTTCCATCCATGTGCAGTCCAACCGACCGGATAATTTCGTCAAGTTCCTGGACGATCTGGAAGCGAGCATTGACGACCCCGCTAATATCGAAGTGGTGGTGAAAATCGACGACACGGACGCAGAAATGAACGCGCTGCTGCCGCTGGAAGTGGCCAAGCGCCCATTTGCCGTGAAATACCTCTCCACACCACTGGTGGGCGGCTTCTTTGAGCTGTGGCGCTCAATGAACGATATGCTCAATGTATGCGACCCCAACGCCTATTTCCTCTGGAACATGAACGACGAAATGGCGGTGCTGAACAAGGGCTGGGACAGTATGCTTAAGAAATATGTCGGCCTGTTCCCCGACCATATTTTCCGCCTGCGCACTTCGCTCTTCCGTTCGCGCAATTACTGCGATTTCTGGGAGTGCGGCTTTGCACCGGAAACCTCCGCCATCACCACCAAGCGCTGGATTGATATCGGCGGCAACTGGAACCCCTGCCTGGGGCCGGACAGTTTCCAGCAATGCGTGGCCTATTACTTCGCCTACCACGACCGTTTCAACAAGTTTAAACCCCTGCGTGAAGTGCCGATCCACGACATTACCCTTGCCGGCGAAGGCGCTTTCATCGGATTAGAGGGCGAAAAACTCTGGAAACGCATGCGTGGGGCAACCAAGGCCTGGTTCCGTCTGATGTCGCCAAAAATACAAACCGAAGCATCCCGGCGCGCGCAGAAGCTGCATGCCCATGTTTGCGCCACCAATAACCGCCTGACGGATTTTACCATACAGGATCATGCCTTTACCGAAACCATCGTCCTGACCGATAACGAAACCGGCCTCATTATCCGCAAATTCCCGTATCACTTGTCATACACGCGCATCTGGCTTACCAATGGCTGGCGGGCCGCGCGCTATCTCTATTACGGAGGCGGCGGCGCACGGGCAATCCGCTCATTACCCGTCAGTATTATCACCTTCCTTTCGCTGCGTTATAAAAGCTTTGAATGGGTCTACCGCTTCAGCCACCGCTACCGCAAATGGCGGGACAGCCTGCTGACCAATACGCTGCAAGCGGCATCAATGCTATACGTAAAAAACAAACTGCGCTTGCTGCGCCTGCGGCGGAAAATCCTTAATCAGATGCAAACATCGTTATCCTGGACCATTACCGGCGCGCACCATATCCGCCACCAGTTGCGCCGCCTGTACGCAGCGCTTGTCGGCGAGTTGCGCAGCCTGTTTTACGACACTCCCGTCTGGTCAGCGTTTAAAACAATTAAGCATTATAACCGCCACACGGCGCAACTTACACTGTATCCATTCCGCATATTGCGTGAACTGGCCAAACGCAGTGCGCTGAACGTACTGAACAGGGGATATGCGTTTGATGAGCGCAATATCCAACTCACCCGGCTTGATCTGAACCTGGATTGGCATGCAATCAACGTCGCCATGCTGTTCGCTACCCTGCCGGAGCGTTTCGTCAATCCGCGCTTCCGCAACGCCACCATGCGCTGCATATTGCTCAAGCACTGGTATAATCTTACCGATCAACAGTTGCAAGAAGCGCTATTAAACGATGTGGGGCTGCGCTATTTCCTCGGGCTGCGGGCGCACCAACGCGTTCCCACCATCTCCGCCATCCGCGCCTTGCAGGATATGCTGACGGAAGAAAACGTATTGCCGAAGGTCTTTGCCATTGTCGATGCCGAAATCGCGCGCGAACAGCTCCCCAAGCTTGGCGCTATATCCCCGGCGATTCCAGCGGAATCACCAGGCGCGGCAGATGCGATCCCTCCCCTCCGGCTCGCCGCCGCCGGATAGTTTCCTCTAACGGCTCGCTAAGCGACATGACGGGCTTTACCTTCACCCCCTTGCCAATTACCGGTGCCGTGCTGATCACGTCCACGCTGCATACCGACGCACGCGGCACATTCCAGCGCAGCTTCTGTGAAACATCCTTCCGGCAGGCCGGCATCCCGACACATTTCCCGCAGCACAACATCTCCGGCAACCCCACCCGGCACACGCTGCGCGGGCTGCATTACCAGCAGGGCAATGAATATAAAATCGTGCGCTGCCTGCACGGCAGCGCCTTCGACGTGATTACCGACCTCCGCGAAGACAGCCCCACATATGGTACATGGCACGCGGTAGAACTCTCGGCGCAGGCCGCGCACTACGTCTATATCCCTGCCGGTTGCGCGCACGGCTTCCTCACGCTGGAGGCGGATACCACGCTGCATTACCTGATGGGAGAAGCCTATCGCCCAGATGCCCAGCGCGGCATCCATTACCGCGATCCTCAGTTAAATATCCTTTGGCCCGCCGATCCGGCGCTGATTTCCGAACGCGATCTCGCCTTTCCTACCCTGCGGGGTAGCCTGTGAGCGAACTATTTACCATCGTCGGCGCCAAAGGCTTCATCGGCAGCGCATTGATGCAAATTCTGCCCGCGCAAGGCTACCGTGTGCAGGCATGGACGGATGAACCATCTACCGCACCCGGCCATATCATTTTCGCCGCCGGTGTCACCGCCGATTTCCGCCAGCGCCCGCACGATACCATGCAGTCGCATGTCAGCCTCGCCTCCGAGATACTGCGCCGGAGGGGCTTTGCCTCCTTCACCTACCTCTCCTCCGCCCGGCTCTACCGGCACGCGACCTCCACGCGCGAAGACGCTGCCTTCACCCTCTGTCCGCATGACCCCGAATGTCTCTATGATTTCTCCAAGCTCTGCGGCGAAAGCCTCTGCCTGAATGACCCGCAAGAAAGCGTGCGAGTAGTGCGGCTCTCCAACGTGGCGGGAGCGGACCGGGAAGGAAACAATTTCATCAGCTATCTGATCCACGAAGCGCTGGCAAAGGGCGAAATCTCTTTGCACACTGCCCCCGCCTCCGCCAAGGATTACGTGCTGCTGGATGATGTCACCTCCATGCTGCCACGCATCGCCCTTTCCGGGAGGGAACACCTGTACAACCTCGCTTCGGGCCGCGTGACAAGCAATGATTTTATTGTTAAGACGCTGGAAGAAACCACAGGCTGCCGCGCATCATACGCAGACTATGCGCCCATCGCGCAGCAGCCCGCCATCAACATCTCACGCTTGGCAGAAGAATTTGGCTATACGCCCACGCGCATAGAAGACCAACTGGAAAGGATCATCAGTGACATTCAGCTCGCTTTGCACGGGTAAGGTTACCTTCGATTTCGATGCCGGAACCGCCAGCCGCACCGATGCCAACGGCACCGTCACCCATTCACTCTCCAGCACTGAGGGCTTCGCGCTCGCCGCTGATACCTGGCTGCGCGCCGGGTGGGACGCGAAATACGTCTATAGCTTCACTTGGCTGGGCCGCCCCGTCATTCAATTGCCGGATGACATGCTGCGCCTGCAGGAAATTATTTATCAGGTACAGCCGGATCTCATCATTGAAACCGGCGTGGCGCATGGCGGGGGATTAGTGTTCATGGCGTCGCTGTGCAAATTGATCGGCAAGGGCCGGGTGCTGGGCGTGGAGATTGATCTGCGTGCCCATAACCGAACCGCGCTGGAGGCGCATGCTCTGCGCCCCTATTATGATATCATTGACGGCAGCTCGATTGCTCCGGAAACCGTGGAAAAAGTGAAGCGCCATATCCGCCCGGGCGAGAAAGTGCTGGTGATCCTCGATTCCTGCCACAGCGCCGCCCATGTCAGCGCCGAGCTGGAAGCCTACGGTGCACTCGTCTCGGAAGGCTCTTACCTGATTGCGGCAGACGGCATCATGCAGCGCCTCCCCACGGCGCCGCGAAGCCAGCCGGACTGGGGAATTAACAATCCGATTACCGCTGTAGAAGCCTTCCTGCACAGCCACCCCGAATTCAAAGCCGCCCCCTTGCAGCCCGCCTTCAACGAAGGCAGCGCCCAGCCGGTAGCCACCTACTGGCCCGCCGGCTACCTCCGGCGCAAATCAGGTTAGTATGCCCAGTGTCTCCGTCTGCATCCCAACCTACAACCGCGCCGCCATTCTGGCGGACCGGCTGGAGCGGATGGCAGGCATGCAGGCAGCGTTTGATATTGAAATCTGCATCTCCGACAATGCCTCTGATTCGGATACGGAAGCGGCCATTGCCCCCTACCGCAGCCGCTTTGCCGGATTCCGCTATGTGCGCCAGCCAAAGCTGGTCAGTCCCACCTTTAACTTTTACGCAGCCATGCGCCTTGCCACCGGCGATTTTATTGTTCAGTTGGGAGATGACGATTGCATCGATACACAAGGCATTGCCCGCTGCCTGGAACTTTTCGCCGCTGAACCGCAATTGAATTATATTGCCGGCAATTGCGAACTGTATTTTTTCGAGCAGGAGCAAAGCAACGGTATCGTGCGCTTCATTCATGCGGAAGAGCGGTACGACAGCACGCAACTGCGCGAAGTATTTGAGAAATATTACTTCCTCGAATACATGATCATGCGCCGCGCGCCTGTGCACCGCTATTACCACAATGAAGGCTTAAGCTACCCCACTGGCTGGAAGCTGATCCGCTGCTGTTTGGAAGACGGCCATATCCGCTTCATCCCCGATACCATCGTGCGCAAGGGCGATTCGCCGGACCAGCTCGGCCACCGCAATTACCTAATTACCATGCAAGACTACACCAGAAACGACCCCGAGCATTACGCCGCCCTCTGCGCCGATAGCTTAAGCGAAGAAGACTACAGCGCCGTGCAACAAACGGCGCTCATGCGCAGCGTGCGCTATTCCTCCGACGCCACCGTCAGCGCCCAGCAGCATGCAGAGGCGCTGATTTCCTGGCATCACACCATGAAAGCCGCTGTCTATGATCATGATACGCAGTATTACCCCCTGCTCCCGCCGCAAGAGCGAATCCACGCGCGCCTGAATGCTTGGATTGCGCAGTTACTGCGCTCACTACCGGATACACAGCAGGTGGAAATCGAGAACGCACCCGGCTTGCAGCCCATCCTGCCGCTCCTGCAAGCAGCCTGTCCCGCGCTCACCGTTAACATCAAGCCTGCCTCCAGCCTGCTGGTACGCCAGGGCGTGCTGACCATCAGCGCCGCCTTCAACGCCGCCTTTCACACCGCGGCACTGGCAATACGGGGCTACCCCTACATCGCCATAGAAGATCTCATGCCTGATATGCTGGATTACACGCTACCGCAGGAGGAAACCTCTACGCTACTGCGCTAAATAGACTTCCGGTTTTACCATTGGTTATCCCCGCGCATCGCAAAGCCGCTGCACGGGCCGTGTGATCGCGGCGCGCAGACCAGCCTCCGGCATCGCTGCCCCGGCGGTAAAGTCCCCCAGAATCTCGCGCAGAACCTTCTGCTGTTCGGCAAGCGCTTTATCCGCGAAGCGCACGAGCATTGCGTGCGCCTCTTGCCGGGTGATAGCCGGAACCATCTCCACATTGGCCTGACCGGTGCATTTATCCCATAAGCCCCGCCAGCCGCCCGCTTTGGCAGCCGGTGCCTCCGGCACGCTGGCCACCAGCGCCCGGGCGGCGAAATGCAGTGCCAGCGTTGCTTGATGATCATCCGCCGCCTGGCGCATGGCAGCGGCATACAGAAAGGCGCGGCGCTGCTGCATCAGGCGCGTACGCATCTCCACTGGCAGCGCGGCGAAGGACGGCCAGCGCACGATAAAATGCTCGCTGTCGGCCATGGCACGCTCCAGCGTCACCATGTCATAAAGCGCCCGCCACGGGCAGAACCGCTCCGGGCGGTCAGGCTGGAAGAAGCCTTCGCGCACGTCATACAGCCAGAAGGAAGCATCACGCGCCCGGATTTTCTGCCCCAGCGGAGCTGGTCTGGCATGGACTGCGCCATGCTTTGCCAGTTGCGCCAACGTCTCCCATTGCCCCATCAGCCCGTATTCGGTGGCACGCACTGCGCGCATGGCGGCGGCGCGGCGCATCAGCATGATTCCCGGCGAGAGGTGAGTAAGAAAATGCCGCTTCCACTCTGTGGTGCCCGGTGCATTGCCCATCACCACGGCAATCTCCTTCCGGGCACGCATGGCGGCGGCAAATAGGTCGTCAAAGTAAACCGTATCTGATGCATCTGCCAGCAAAAGCCACTCACCCTGCGCCTGACGCATGAGTGCCTGCAACGCGTGATTATAGGCCAACCCGTCTGCTTTAAAAATACGCGCTGGCAGTGAAGACGGATTGGCGTCGGCATAGATCAGCAATTCTGCCTTCCCCCTGCTCAGCAGAGGCAACAGCGCGTCCTGATGGCGCGCCAGAAATGCCGATGCCGCATGCCCATGCACACATAGGGAAACGAGCGGTGCTACTACCACACGGATAATTCCGGCACGGCGGTGACAAATTGCCCGCCCCACTGGCGGATATAATCATGCTGGACGCTAATTTCCTGGCGGATATTCCACGGCAGGATCAACACATAATCCGGCTTGTCGCGCCTTAACATCTCCGGCGCATAAACCGGCAGACCGGAACCGGGTAAAAAACACTTTTGCTTTTCCGGGTTCATATCCACCGTATAGGCCAGCAGATCTGGCCGGATACCGCAGAAATTAAGCAGCGTGTTGCCCTTGGCAGGTGCACCATACCCCGCCACACGCTTACCCTCTTCTTGCGCCTTCAGTAAAAAGCGCAACAGTTCATGTTTAATCCGTTCCGCCTTCGCCTGCAACCCGGCATACGCCTCCGGCGTATCCGGCGATTCCTTCAGCAACGCATCCAGACGCAGCGTCGGCATATGCGCCGCTCCGCTCAGGCAGGCATAGACGCGCAGCGATCCGCCATGCGTGGCAATCCGCTCGGCATCGAATACACGCACGCCGTGTAGCGCGAACAAACGCTGCACCACGGCAAGCGACAGATAGGAAAAATGCTCATGATAAATTGTATCGAACTGGCCTTCGCTGAGTAAATTGGCCACATCCGGGAATTCAACCGTCACCACGCCTTCCGGCTTCAGAAGCCGCGCCATGCCAGCCACGAAATCATTAATATCGGGCACATGCGCCAGCACGTTATTGGCGGCAATCAGATCAGCTTTGCGCCCCTGCGCCGCCAGCTCATGCGCCAGCTTCTCGCCAAAAAAACGGGCGATGGTTTCAATGCCGTGCCGGGCGCGAGCGATGGCAGCCACATTCTCCGCCGGTTCAATGCCCAGCGCTGGAACGCCAAGCGCTTTAACATGCCGCAGCAAGTATCCGTCATTACTGGCAATTTCCACCACCAGCGAGTTTGCGTCGAGTGCAAAACGCTCTGCCATCTGCACTACATACATACGCGCATGTTCCACCATGGTGGAAGCAACAGAGGAGAAATAACGATAGCCGCTAAAGAGCTGTTCCGGCGCAATATTGCAGGTAAGCTGCATCAAGCGGCACTGCGCGCAGAGTACGGCATGCAGCGGGTAGAACAGCTCCGACTCCCGCGCCTGTGCTGAAGCACGGTAGGCATTGGCAATCGGCGACATGCCAAGATCCACCACCGAGTAAAACTCAGCATCCCCGCACATGCGGCAACACATATCATCAAAAGATAGTTTTTTCAGAGCATTATTTTTATCTCTTAAAGCAGGTTCAGCCCGCATCGGCCAGATACTCCTCGGTGTGACGGAAGGCAAGCGCGGCAGCGTCTTTCCCAGCAAGATAGGTTTTATACCAATCCGCCGTGCGCTCAAGCCCTTTGGCTAAAGTCCATACCGGCTTCCAGCCCAGCTGCTGTTGCGCCTTGGCAGCATCAATCGCGAGCAGGCCCGCCTCATACGGCCCGGCATGCGGCGGCGTTTCCACGCGCACACTCTCCCCCATGAAGCTATGAAAGGCGGCGATCAGCTCGCCCACCGGCAGCGTATCCTCCACGCCAGGGCCGATATTCCAGGCTTCTGCGTAAGCCTTCGGTTGCTGTGCCAGATGTTCGGCCAGCATCAGGTACGCACGCACCGGTTCCAGCACGAACTGCCAGGGCCGCGTCGCCTGCGGATGGCGCAAACACAGCGGCGCACCGGAGATACAGGCGCGGATATAATCCGGCAGCAGCCGGTCCGGCGAGAAATCGCCGCCGCCGATGATATTGCCCGCCCGCGCCGTTGCCAGCCCGATGGATTTCGGCGCAAAATACGACGCCCGGTAGGCCTGCACGGCGATTTCCGCCGCCGCTTTGCTGCCGCCATACGGCTCCAGCCCGCCAAGCTCATCATCTTCGCGGTACGGCTGGCTGCGCTCCTTGTTCACATAGACTTTATCGGTGGTGGCAATCACAACCGATTGTACGGCAGCGCATTCGCGCAGCGCCTCCAGCAGGTGCACCGTGCCCATCACGTTGGTGGCAAAGGTTTCCACCGGGGCGGCGTGCGCCCTGCGCACCAGGCTCTCCGCCGCCAGATGAAACACCACTTCCGGCTGCGCCCGCTGCACCGCTTCACGCACGCTTGCATAATCGCGCATATCGGCAATGGTTGAATCAAGTGAAAGCTGTGGCTCCAGCAGCCCATAGAGCGAGGGCGACTCCGCCGCCCGCGCCAGCCCATGCACGCGCGCGCCCAGCACCTGCAACGCCGCCGCCAGCCATGCGCCCACAAAGCCGGTATGGCCGGTAATCAGCACGGGGCGCTGATGCCAGAAGGATTTCGTCACGCGCAAGCAGCAACCGACTTGGAGGCGGCTTTATCCCATAGCTGCCACTCCGCCTGCCCGGAGCTCCAGATCTCGTTCAGCAATTGCATCTCGCGGTAGGTATCCATGCACTGCCAGAAGCCGTGATGCTGGTGCACGGAGAGTTGCTTTGCATCCGTAAGCTCCTCCAGCAGACCATTTTCCAGCGTTACATTCTGATCCACCGGAATCCGCTCAATCGCGGCGCACTCAAATACGAAAAACCCACCATTAATCCAGCCCGCCGCCACCTGCGGCTTCTCGACAAAACTATTTACCGCACCATCGCATATATCCAACTCGCCGAAGCGCGAGGACGGATGCACGGCGGTAACGGTGGCGAGCTTGCCACTGGCGCGGTGCGCATTTAAGAGCTGATCAAGGTCCACGTTGCTCACACCGTCACCGTAGGTGGCGAAAAACCGCTCGCCGCTGATAAAGGGCAGCGCCATGCGCAGGCGCGAGCCGGTCAGCGTTTCCTGCCCGGTATCGATGAAGGAAATCCGCCAGTCGAGCGCGCCGTCATCGTCATATTTGGTAATGCTGTTATCGGCCATGTCCAGCCGGCAATTGAACTGGCGTACGTTGTAATTCAGGAAATAATCGCGGATCATGCCGCCCTTGTAGCCAAGGCAGAGCACAAAATCGCGCACGCCGAAATGGCGGTAATATTTCATGATATGCCACAAAATCGGCTTATCGCCGATCTTCACCAGTGGCTTGGGCTTGAATTCGGTTTCTTCGCGCAGCCGGGTGCCCTGCCCGCCGCAGAGAATCACGGCTTCCATGCTGACTCTGCTCCATTTTTACATTCAGGGCCGTTTTAGCACAGCGCGCAAAGGCTGGCTAGGCAAGTTTCACTGGCGTTAAGCCCGCGATCATGCTCTATAAAAACCCTAACGAAACGGAGTTTTTTGCCCTACCATGCTCATTCTCGGCCTGCACAAGGACCCTTGGCACAATACCGGCGCCTGCGCCATCTCCAACGCCTCCGGCACCCCCCAGATTGCCTACCTCGCCGAGGAACGGCTGGACCGGGTGAAGGATTCCCGCGCTTTCCCGGCCCTTTCCACCGCCGCCGTGCTGAAGGAAGTAGGCGCATCCGCATCCCAGCAGGCGGACATGGTGGTGCTGGACTACATCATGCACCCGGATATCACCGCCGATTACCACTGCACCCCCTGCCGGAAAGATACGTTCTTGCATGCAATGCCAGCGGAGAACATCCACATCATCAACCACCACCTCGCCCATGCGGCATCAGTATTTTATTCCTCGCCGTTTAATGAATCCGCTATCCTCATCGTAGACGGGCGCGGATCAGACAAGGAAACGCAAAGCCTCTTCATCGGCACCGACCGGGGGATTGAACGCATCGCCAGCACCTCCACCATCGGCATCGGTCTGCTCTATGCAGCCGTCACCCATGCCATCGGCTTCGGACTACTGCAAGAAGGCAAGACCATGGGCCTTGCCCCTTACGGCGCTGGAATCACCAAAAACATTCTGCCCATTCCACATGCATACGATGGCATCGTCACCGACTACAGCGCTCTCTGCATTGACGGCAGCTATGATCTGCGCAGCCTTCTTTCGCCCATTGAACGCGAGGAAGACAAGGCACGTGCCGCCTTTGAAGTGCAGGAAGAATGCGAGCGCGCCATGCTGCACCTCGCCCGCTATGCCCGCGAAGCCACCGGCATGCGACATTTGTGCATCTCCGGCGGCGTTGGGCTTAACTCGGTCGCTAATTATAAAATCCTGCAATCCGGCATATTTGATGACGTATTCATCAATCCCGCCGCCTCCGATACCGGCATTCCGCTCGGCTGCGCGCTCTATGGCTATCATGCCATTGCCAAGGCCCCTCGCTTGCCGGGCACCCTCCCGGCCTATCTCGGCCCGGATTATGACGACGCGGCCTGTGCGCAGGCGCTTAGCGGCGCTTCGAACATGGTGGTGATTGAAGAAAATGCCGTGCAAGAAGCGGCGCGCCTGCTTGCCGCCAACCAGATCGTCGCCTGCTGCTGGGGCCGCTCCGAGATGGGTCCGCGCGCGCTGGGAAACCGCAGCATTTTCATGAGCCCACTCAAAGCTGAGAATAAGGATATCCTAAATTACCGCGTCAAGCACCGCGAGGGCTTCCGCCCGTTCGCGCCCGCCATTTTAGCCGAGCATACGCAGGAGTATTTCGAGATCGACCGCGAAAGCCCTTTCATGCTGCTGGTGCCGACGGTGAAGCCAGATAAGCGCACCATCATCCCCGCGGTCACCCATGCCGACGGCACCGGGCGGCTGCAAACAGTGTCGGCGCAAGACAATCCGCGCTTCTACGCGCTCATCCAGGCCTTCCAGCACCACACGCAGGTACCGGTGCTGCTCAATACCTCGTTCAACGTGGCGGGCGAGCCGATTGTGGAAACTCCCGCCGACGCACTGCGCTGCATGCAGGGCACCGAGATCGATGCGCTGCTGCTGGGATCCCGGCTGGTGGTGAAACAGGCCGTATGGGAGCGCATGCACCCCAGCCGCCACGTGGCGTAACCCATGCAAGCCGCCATCGCCCTTGATGATTACGCCAACAGCATGTTCCGCTTCGAGCATCTGCATGATGGCTGGATCGATGCCTGCGCCGCTTATTTAACGCATATTTTCGGCCCCCGCCTGCATGGCGCGTGCGTGATTGACTATGCATTCGGGCGCGGCAACTGGTCGGTTGCGTTCCTGCGCGCGGGCGCGAAGGAAGTGACCGCCATCGACGCCTCCGCCAGCAACGTGCAGCGCTTCAGCGCTTATTGCACAGCGAACGGGCTGAAGCGCATTAAGGTGATTGAAGGCAATGTGTGCGAAGCGCCGGTGGAGGCACAGGGCGATATTCTCTGGCTATACGGCATCCTCCCCGCCATTCCCGATCAATCAGGCTTCCTTGCAAAAACCCTCTCCCTGCTCTCTCCTGCCCCAGAAGCGCTGGTGCTGGCCTACGGCTACAACCGCAGCAGCCTGCGGCACTGGCTCGTGAACGCTGCGCGCGCCTGCCTCACCTACCCCGACGAAATATCTTTCCGCGCCGACAGCCTGGCCTTTACCCCTCCCGCTCGCCTGCGCGCCCGCGACGACCTGACCGCCCCGCATGTGGAATGGCACAGCGCGCAGGAAATGGCGGTGTTATTCGCTCCCTTTAGGTTTGCGCCCCTCAAGCAGGTGAAGGATTTCCGCATTTTTTCGCAAAACTGGTCGGAAGAAGAATTCAGCCCGCAGCATGTGCTGTTCGCACGCGGCGCGCAGGGCATTGCCCTGCAAGAGCCGGAAAATCCTTACCATGCGGATATTGCGCTGTTAGACCAGTGCTACCGCTGCCTGCTGCCCGCGCTCAGCGCACCGGAACGAAAGGCGCTGGCCATCGGCCTGTTCAATACGCACTTCAGCGCACTGGGCGCAAAAGGAGAAGCAGGGGAAAGCATTAAGCAGTTGTTCCTGCTGCTACTGTACGGGCTGATGAACAAGCATATCCCCGCCGAGCAATTCGCCAATGCCGACGGGCGCGCGCTTTACCTGCTAGCCCAGCACGCACTAAAAAACCAGCCGCGCCCGCCGCTGGATAGTGCGCTGGCACATACGCAGCTCACCCGCTGGCTATGCGAACAAAGCATCCGCATTTAAGCGGCAATCAGCGCGCACCGGTTACGCTGATGATGGAACCGGAAACATACGACGCCTTCTCAGACAGCAGCCACGCAACCGCCTCCGCTACTTCATCCGCAGAGCCAAGGCGTCCCAGCGGGATTGAGGATTTTAAGCCCTCGAGCCGTTCAGGCGTGGCAGCCGCATGCGCATCGGTATCAATCACCCCTGGGCTGACCGCATTTACACGGATATTATAGGCCGCCAGTTCCCGCGCCAGTCCGATAGTAAGCGTATTCACCGCTCCCTTGGAGGCCGCATACCCGGCAATGCGGTTGCCGCCGAATTTTGCCGCCTCGGAAGAAATATTAACAATAGCGCCGCCGCTTGCGCGCATGCGCTTTACCGCCTCATGGCAGCACAGCATTACCCCGCCCACATTCACCGCCAGCGTCTGCATGAGATTGGCATAGCTTACATGCTCGGCGGTGCCGGTATTGGGCAGGTTGACGGCGGCGTTATTCACCAGCGCCGTCACCGGCCCGAGCGAGGCGTCAATGCGGGAAAACAGGGCGATAATATCGGCTTCGCTGCCCATATCCGCCTGCGCGGCGATCGCCTTGCCGCCGCTGCGCTCAATCTCCGCCACCACCGCCTCGGCCTGCGCACGCTGGCTATGGTAATTGACGCATACGGCGTAGCCTTCCCGCGCCAGCGTTTTCGCCACCGCCGCGCCGATACCACGGCTGGCGCCGGTGACGAGCGCAACCTTAGGCGGCATCGCGCTTCTGCTTCATCGCCGGGTCGTTGAAGGCAATGTAGCGCTTATCCGCGTCATTGCGGTTAGCCACATACCAGGCAATGGTTTCCTTGATGCCTTCTTCAATGGAAACTTCGCATGCAAAGCCGTACCCTGCCGCGCGCGTCATATCCATCAAGCGTTTTTTATCGCCGGCGGGCTTGTCCTTGTCCCAGACAATCGGCACCGGGCCGCCGGGTACGTGCTTGGCCACCATTTCAGCCACTTCGCGAATGGTCACGCCCGCGCCGGAGCCCAGATTAATCGGCTCGTTAATGCCTTTTTCCACCGCCAGCATCATGCCCCGCGCCACGTCGCGCGCATGGATGAAATCGCGGATGGGAGAGCCATCACCCCAGACGGTCAGCGGATTTTCGCCTTCCACGGCGCGCCGTATCAGCGAGGGAATCACCATGGCGTTTTCAGGGTCGAAATTATCATACGGCCCGTACACATTGGCCGGGCGCACGATAGAGATTTTATCCCAGCCATATTCAATCTTGTAGGCTTCCGCCTGCAATTCGCCCATGCGCTTGGCCCACCCGGCGAAGCGGTCGTTCGGCGAGGGGAAGGTCGTCCAGACGCTATCTTCATAAAACACCTCGGCAGGCTGATACACGCCCACCGAGCTGGTGAACAGGAACCGCTCCGCCCCGCTCCTGCGCGCCGCTTCCATCATGTTGATGGAAAACTGCATGGTCGGCACAAAGAAGCTGGCCGGGCGCTTGGCGGTCATGGCGGGGGAGCCTTTCACGCCCGCCAGCTGGAACACGATTTCCTTGCCCTTGCACACACTCATGCAGCTCTCAAACTCGCGCAAATCCGCCTTCACGAATGTGCAGCCCTTCGGCGCGCGGCTGGGGTCATCCAGCGACACCACGGATACGTTGGCGCCTTGTGCAATCAGCATTTCCACTAAAGGCCGGCCAATCAGTCCGGTGCCGCCAGTAACAAGTACGTTCTTTCCCTGATAAAATCCCATTTTCACCATCCTTATGAATATGAACCCGCAAGCTACAGCCCCCGCCGGCAAACGCAACCCGAAAATGCACGCCTGCCAAGGCATACGCGCCTTTTTCATACAAGCGCTTTACCGAGGCGTTCAATCGCCCTACAAGCACGCAAGCAGAACTACGAAAGGAATCCTGCATGGGCATCACGCGCTTATGGCTAGCGCTGTTAGTGCTGGCATCGCATACGGGCATGATCTCCGTGTGGTATGGCCCGTTCGCGGTGGAATGTTTCTATTTGATCTCGGGTTTCTACATCCAGATGATCCTGCACGAGAAATACGCGCGCCAGCCCAATGGTACGCTGAAATTCTATGCCAGCCGTTTTTTACGCATCTATATCCCCTACTGGATCATCCTTGCAGCGGTATTCACCGGCGGCCTGCTGGTGCGCCACCCGCAGACGATTGCGCTTTTGCATCCCGCCAGCAAGCAGGAGGGCGTTTTGAGCGCCCTGTTAAACATCTTCATCATCGGCTCCGAGGAGCTGAAACTGCTGCGCATTCTTGGCGATTGCACGTTCTATCTCTGGGATAAAATGCTGATCGCCCCGGCATGGTCCATTGCCATTGAGCTGTTTTTTTATGCCGCCGCGCCGTTCCTGCTGCGCCGCACGCTGTGGCTGGTGATCATTACGCTGGCCACTGCCGCCGCCAAATTCCTGCTGCTGGGCGGGTATGCCGAAGCCATTTTCCGCGTCGGCTGCGGCGACAGCCTGTTTAATGGCATTGTGCCGCTGGAAATGGGCGTGTTCACGCTCGGTGCGCTGGCCTACCGTTTTTACGCCCGCCACCGCGAGGCGCTGGAGCGGCGCATGCAGCGGCTTTACTGGCCCGCTACTCTTTCCGCCCTGCTAGTCACCGGCCTGTTCGGCCTTGCCGCACGCGCCGCGCCAGCGTGGATGATTACCGGCTGGTATTGCCTGCTGCTGATCTTCGCGCCGCTGCTGCCATTTCTCTTTGCTGCCAGCCGCAAGCGCGTATGGGACCGGCGCATCGGCGAGCTATCCTATGCGGTCTATCTCTGGCACCTGCCGGTGGTCGGCGCAGTGGGTGCATTACATATGAACCGGATCTTCCGCACCCTGGTAGCAGCGCTTGCCTCCATTGCACTTGCAATACCGGTGGCATTCTGGATCGAGCGGCCCTTGACCGCGCTTAGGCACCGGCTGTTCTGGCGACAGAATATCGCTACGCAAGCACCTTAAACGGCGCCAGTATATTGCGCTGCACATCCGCTTCGTACAAGGTGGCGAAATGGGTAATGAGGTTGTTGAAATTATGCTCCAGCACCTCCCACATGGCGCAGCAGGCGTCATGCAGTTCCTGCATCGGCATGGCGCACAGCCGGTCAATCTGCGCCATGATCGCCTGCATGCGCTGCGCGGGATCGGTGATTTCATCGTAGGACTCATCAATCAGCGGCGCGAAGGTCTTAAACCCCATTCGCTGCAGTTCCCTCAACACGAACGGCGAGCCGAGATGGATAAACGGCTGGAAGCGCAGTATGGGCCGCAGGGTTTTTTCGGTGATATAGAGCGTGGATGCATCGCTGAAATAGGTTTCGGTGACAATCTCGAAATAGGTATCGATCCGCGCTTTCCCTTGGTAGCGACGAAATTCCGGCACCAGAAAGCGGATATCGGCAGGTGAGCGCCAAATGCCTTTTACCTTCTGCGCATCGCATTCATAGGTAATCGGGCGCATGGATTCCAGTCGCCCGATTTCCTTCTGGAAACGCCCCCCGTCCGGCACCTTGGAGAGCAGCGCGCGCATCTCGGCAATAATATCATTCCATTCGCCGCCGCTGTCGCCGATATAGGTCACCACGCCATCAGGAAGGTAATTGCGCGAAATAAGCTGCAATAGCAGCGCCACCCGGTGCGGGCGCGCTTTGAGATTAAGCGACATGAAACGCTTCGGGCGCATCTCCCCGGTTGCCACGCACGCATGCGCGGCCTGCTGCAACTGCCGCAAAATCGCCTTAAATCCAGTTCCTGCTGCCATTTTTTGCATGATGGCATAAATATAAAAATGATATCCGACAAGATGGATACGGTAATCCGGACTGTGTTTTGCGCTCCATTCGGGATAGAATTCCGCGCTCGCATTGGCATTGATGAAATAGATTCGCTGTGCGGGCAGTTCCAGCCGGCGCAGCACGCGGTGAAATGCGCGGAACGCCTCGCCCACGCCCCCCTCGTTGCAGACCGCCTCACCAGAGAGATCGAACAGCAGACAGGCATGCGGGTTTTGCCGCATAAGTCCTAGCACCTCCTGCGAAAGGCGCGATTCGACGCCGCTGACATCCTCCAGCACGCGCAGGCGTATGGTAATGAATATCCGCGCATAGGCCGCCATATCCTGCACGCGCTCGCGACGGATGTCTTTCCACTGCATGCGGTCCAGCAGGCGGAAGAAATTGGTGTAATGGTCCTTATCGGGAATCAGGAACGCCAGCTCGCCTTCTTTGCCGATGCGATAGCAGCGGGGAAACCGCGCGGCGCGGTGGCGAATCAGCCGCGCGGCACTGCGCATATTCGGCACTTGCCTGGAAATATGCAGTGCCAGCGGCACCTTTAGGCCGCCCTTGACAGGCGCGGCGCCAGCGTCTGGGGATCGATATTTTCCCGCCACCAGTGGATTGCGTCGCGGATCCCATCCTCCAGCCCGATCTTCGGCTTCCAGCCCAGCTCTTTCTCCGCCAGCGCGCAATCGAGACTCAGCGAAGTCTTGATGGTCGGCGCGCTTAAGTCATGCTCGATGGCGAGCTTCTTGCCCGATGCCTGCACCATCTGCTCGATCACCCGCTTCACCGGATAGGCCTTGCCGAGGCCGCAATTATAGAGGCGGTATTTCTCCGGCTGTCTTGCAATGGCGGCTTCCACGAAATCGCAGAGATCACTTGCGTGCAGCAAATCGCGCTCCTCCTCGCCGGTACCCCACATGATAATTTTATCGTTGGCCGTCATCACCTTGGTGATATTCGCGCCGAAGAAATGGCTGCGCTCCAGGTCATATTTATCGTGCGGACCGTAAATATTAGAATGGCGGATGGCGGTGAATTTCGTGTCGGCCAGCCCGGCGAAGAACTCGCACATTTTCTCGATATAGAGCTTGGTGTTGCCCACCCCGAAATAGCGCGGGTGCAGCGGGCGGTTGGCGTCGAAATCGGATTCCTTCAGCGGCGTGTCGGATGACTGGTACATCACTGTGCAGCTGAAGAAAATCACGTGCTTCACCTTCTTCTCGAAGGCGGCGCGGAATAGGTAGGAATTCATCACCGCGTTGTCGGTCACGTGGATGAACGGCTTGGTGACGATATCCTTCGCCCCCGAAGTGGTCGCCGCCGCCTGGACGATAATGTCCATCCCCTCCACCAGCTTCTCCACCACTACCGGGTCGCGCAAATCCGCCTGGTGCCAGACGGTATTGGCAAGCGGATATTCCGGGCGCTTATAGCGTACCGCGTGCACTTCGTACTCGCCGCTACGCGCAAACCGCTCGGCCATGTTGCGCCCAACGAAGCCGGTGGCGCCGCAAATGAGAATCTTCTTTTTCATGCTGTTCCTATCATTTATCTTCTGGGATGCGCCTTCGAGTTGTAATGGCCCCCGCATGGCGAGGCAAGCGCATAAATCGGGCGAGAGCGGTTGCGCATGAGGTGAGAGCGTGGCATAGTCGCGCCCATGTCGGCCATAGCGGAAACCCCCCTGATTTCACTGATCGTCATCGTGCACAACGGCGCGGGCACTATCGACAGGGCGCTGGAATCGGTGAAGCGGCAGACTTACGCGCATTACGAGCTTCTGGTGCTGGACGCCGCCTCCACCGACGGCACGCAAGCCATCATCGAGCAATACCGCGATATCCTCACCTACTACCACTCCCGCCCCGACAACGGCCCCTACGATGCCTTCCACCAGTCCTTCGCGCTGGCCAAGGGTGACATTATCGGACTGCTTAACGCCGACGACTGGCTGAGTCCCGAGGCGCTGGCGGAGGTGGTCGCGCTTTACCATGCACACCCGCACGCGCAGATTTTCAGCTTCGGCATCCAGGAGCACCAGCTGCTGACAGACGGCACGCTCGCGCCAGGCCGTTACCTGCCCGCACAGACGGACGCGCAATTTACCCTTGCCGACGGGCTCTACTGCCACGGCCTGACGCAGTTCTACGCCCGCGACGTCATCGCCCGCGAAGGAAGCTACAAGGTGGAGCAATACCCCCAGCTGGCCGACCGCGAGTTCTATATCCGCTTAGGCCTGCAAAATCTGCCGCGCGCAGGCGTGGATAAGCCGCTCTATCATTTCCTGGTGCACCCGCAATCCAATTCCATGAGCGGCAATATCCCCAAAACCGCTGCCATGCTCGCCGAAACGCTGGACGTAGCGCGCAACTGCCTGAAGCGCCGGGATATAGACGCGGCACAGCGCCGCCTGTTCGCCCGCTGGTACAGCTTCAACGCGGTGCGCACCGCCTGGTTCCAGTGGCGCGCCCGCCAATGCGGCGCGGCGGTCAAAACCATGCTCGGGGCGCTGCGCCAGCCATTGGAGCTGATTGCCATCTTGCGCGACCACCGCCTGCCTCCCGCCTTCCGGCCCCGGCATGGCTAAAATCGACATCCTGCTCGCCGCCTATAACGGCGCGCCTTACCTCTGCGCCCAGATCGATTCCCTGCTGCGCCAGGATTACCCGCACTGGCGACTGTTGATCCGCGATGACGGCTCCACCGACGACACACGCGCCCTCGCCCAGTCCTACGCAGTGCAATACCCGGACAAAATCCAGCTGCTGCCTATGGGCGGCAATCTCGGCGCTTCCGGCAATTTCGCTGCCCTGCTCGCGACCTCCACCGCCGAATATGCCATGTTCTGCGACCAGGACGACGTCTGGCACCCGCAGAAAATCAGCGTAAGCCTGAAGGAAATGCAGGCGCTGGAAGCGCAGCATGGCAAGGACACGCCGCTGCTGGTGCACGCGGACGCGCGGATCGTGGACAGCAACCTGCATCTACTGCACCCCTCCTTCGCCGCCTATGAGCGCTTACAGCCGGAGCACGCCACGCTCGCGCGCCTGCTGGTGCAGAACGCCGCGCAAGGCTGCGCCATGCTGCTGAACCGCGCGCTGGCGCGCCTCGCCTCCCCTATCCCTGCGGAAGCTCGGATGCATGACATGTGGGTTGCGCTGATAGCCGCCGCCTGCGGCTATATCGCCTATATCCCCGAGCCACTCCTCGATTACCGCCAGCACGCCAACAACGCCATCGGTACGCCGGGCGCAAATATGGAGAAGATCAAAGGCCGTATCCGCCAGATGATGCAGGATAACCTCGCGCAGGCCCACGCGCTGCATGCGCGCTGCGCCGCACACATGCCAGCCGACAGCCGCACCATCGTGGAATCCTTCCTCGCCCTGCCCGCATTGCCGTGGGGCCTGCGCCAGCTACGGCTCCTCACCGGCGGCTACCTGCGCCACCCGCTGCATGAGAATCTGGCGGTGCTGTGGCATTACTGACGTTTCCCTCCCCCTGGAGGGGGAGGATAGCAATCCTTAGCGCTTGCGCTTAGGATTGCTTGGTGGGGGTGAAAGACCTCTCAGTATAACTTCACCGCTGTCACCCTCACTCAGCATCTTCTAAATGCTAAAGCATTAAGAAGATGCAACCCTCTCCCTTAAAGGGAGAGGGGAAGTATTTTTACGCCGCCGCTTTCACGCCTTGCGCGGCCATAAACTCGTCGATGCATTTCGCCACGTATTCGCAGGCTTCCTTGCTCACCGCATGATGGCAGCCGACGGCAAAGCCACGGGTCATGATGGTATCGCAATTCTCCAGCGTTCCCGCCACGCGGTGGGTGAACATCTTGAGCGCCGGGTGCTTGGCCATGTTGCCGGCGATGATTGGCCGGGTTTCGATGTTTTTCTTGTTCAGGAACGCTGTGATATCCCTCGGCGTAAACGGCGCGCCCTCTTTCAGCACGATGCCGAAGCCGAACCAGCTGGCCTCGCCGCCCGTTTGCTCCTCCTGGAAGCGGAAATAGCGGGAGTGCTTGTCCAGCAGTTTGCGGTAGGTATCGCGCGCCGCGCGGCGGTTTTTCACGAAGCCTTCCAGCTTGGGCAGCTGCTTCATGCCCATCACCGCCTGCACTTCGGTGGGGCGCAGATTATAGCCGAGATTGATGAAGATAAAGCGCGGGTCGATCTCGGGGTATTCCTTGATATATTTCTCTTTCTCATCCGCCTCGCGGCTCCAGCCGTGGGCGCGGAGCACGCGCATCAGTTCGGTGAGCTTGAAATTATCGGTAAAGCAGATGCCGCCCTCAAACGTGGTGATGTGGTGCGAGTAATAAAAGCTCATGGTGCCGACATCGCCGAGCGTGCCGATCATCTTGCCCTTGTATTTTGCACCCATCGATTCGCAGGTATCCTCGATCACGTAAAGCTTGTGCTTCTTGGCCAGCGCCAGAATGGCATCCATGTCGCACGGATTGCCGTACACGTGCACGAGCATAATGGCCTTGGTTTTGGGCGTAATCGCCGCTTCCAGCTTCTTCATGTCGAAATTATAGGTATCCAAATCGCAATCCACGAACACCGGCACCAGCTGATGCTGAATCAGCGGCCAGACAGTCGTTGCCCAAGAAAGCGCGGGCACGATCACCTCATCGCCCGGCTTCAAATGATTCTCCCACGCCGGATTCGCCAGCGCCGCCACAGCGAGCAAATTGGCCGAGGAGCCGGAATTGTTCATTAAGCTGTATTTGCAGCCGAAATAGGAAGCGCACTGCTCCTCAAAGCTGCGCACCTGCTTGCCCATGGTGACCATGGTGGAGAGCGACTGATTGATCATCGCGTTCACCTCTTCCGCGCCGAAGCTTGTCTCATGCAGGCGCACGGCGGGGTTTGTTGGGTCGAAAGCGAAGTTGAAATGCTCCTTGCAGTAGGCGTTTACGTTTTCTTCAATCGCTTGCAGATGCTTGTCGGTCATATTCACTCTCCTCGTTGTCATTCCCGCGCAGGCGGGAATCTAGCTTTACTTACATTCCTGGATTCCCGCTTGCGCGGGAATAACAGTGTTTAGCGCGTCAAAAACTGGCTGCCGCTGGCTACGCGCTCGCGCCAGTAATCGAGCAGGTCCTGCATGGTTTTCTCAAACGGTATCTGCGGTTTCCAGCCGGTATGGGCTTCGAATTTAGTTGTGTCCGGCACCTGCAAATCGGCATCAATGGGGCGCAGGCGGTCGGGGTCAATCTCCACCTTGATTTCCCCTTTTTTCGGCGACAGCGAGATCAGATGATTCAGCATCTCACGCACCGAGCAGGTGAACTGCCCGCCGATATTGTAATACGCCCCCGGCGTCGGGTTGATCGTCACCAGCATCACATACGCTCGCACCGCATCGCGCACGTCGGCAAAGGTGCGTAAAGAATCCAGGTTGCCTACCTTGATCACCGGCGCGATCATCCCCTGCTCGATCATGGCAATCTGCTTGGCAAACGTCGACTCGGCGAATACGTCGCCGCGCCTCGGGCCGGTATGGGTGAACATGCGGGTGGTCATCACCTTCATGTTGTAAGCCTCGGCATAGAAGCGCCCCACCAGGTCAGTGCCGACCTTGGAAATGGCGTAAGGAGACGCCGGGTGGAACGTGCATTCCTCGTTAATCGGCAGCTTCTCCTTCGGCACCCGTCCGAACACTTCCGAAGAGGCGCAGACATGGATCACCGCGTCCTGCTTGTAGGTTTTCAGCGCCTCCAGCACGCGGCTGGTGCCCTGGATATTGGTTTCATACGTATCCAGCGGGGCGGTGAAGCTGGTTTTGGGGTAGCTCTGCGCGGCGAGGTGAAACACGTAATCCGGCAGGCACAGGCGCACCGCCTCGTTAATCGAGTCGGAATCGCGCAAATCGCCGTAGATCAGGTGAATGCGGTCTTTGCTGTTAATGCGCGGGATAAGGTGGGAGAGGTTATCCAAGGGGCTGCGCCAGCGCGTTAAACCGTAAATTTCCCAGTCAGTCTGCTCCAGCAGGAAATCCGCCAGGTGGGAACCGACCATGCCGGTAATGCCGGTGATGAATGCGCGTTTTTTGGTCATTAGTCAGGCTGCGTTTTTCTTAATGAATGGTTTTAATTCTGCTTCCGCTCTCGCGTAATCGCTGGGGATGCCGATGTCAATAAAATACCCCTTCACCTCATAGCCGTACATCGGGATGACATCCGCATAGGGCCGCTGATAATCGACCTCAAAGGAAAAAACTTCCGGCAGGCTCAGCCCGGCAAATGCGTCCGGCGAAATAATATAGCAGCCGGTGCTGATAAACCCTTCCCCCGCCCCGCCGGGATAGCAGAACGATACAATCCGTCCGTCCGGCGTGCAGCCTATTTCCCCGTAACGGCTGCAATCGGGCATATTGCGCAGTGCAACCGTCACTTTCGCCTGTTTTTCCTCATGTTCCTTCAGCATGGCGGGAATATCCGCCTCTACGAATGTATCGCCGTTGGAGACATAGACCGGCTTCTCCGGCTGCAAGGCATCCAGCGCCAGCCTGATCGCCCCACCGGTGCCAAGCGGTGTGGATTCCTCCGTATAGGTAATCGGCATCCCCTCAAACGCATCCCCGAAATAGGAGCGGATAACCGGGGCCAGATGGTGCAGCGACAGCAGCGCATGCGTTATCCCCTGCCCTTGCAGGTAGCGCAGGTAATGCGCCAGAAACGGCTCGCCCGCAATCGGGGCCATGGGTTTGGGAATATCCTCGCCGATGGCGGATTTCAACCGTGTGCCGAATCCCCCGGCAAGGATAATGGCCTGCATGCAGCTTACGCCATTGCCTTATCGGCTTTGGGCGCATATTCCGTGCCGAAAATGGCCTGCTCGATCAGCGAGCAATAGATATGGCCGAGCAGCATATGGCATTCCTGGATTTTCGGCGTCTCGTTCGAAGGCATGCACAGGCAGAGATCGCACAGAGCCTTCATTTTCCCCCCGCTTTTACCGGTCTTGCCGATCACCGCGATTCCTTTAGCTTTCGCCGCCTCGATAGCCTTCAGGATATTGGGTGAATTGCCGGAGGTGGAGATGGCAATCAGCACGTCTCCCTCCTGCCCCACCGCTTCCACCTGGCGGGAGAAGGCGTTTTCAAACCCGTAATCGTTGCCGATGGCAGTCAGCGCCGACGTATCCACGGTCAGCGCCAGCGCGCACAGGCCAGGACGGTTAAAATTCAGCCGCGACACCAGCTCAGCGCTTAAATGCTGCGAATCCGCCGCCGAGCCGCCATTGCCGCAGAACAGGATTTTCCTGCCCGCCCGCAGTGCCCGCTCGCAGACATCGCTTACCTCCTGCACTTGCGCAAGCAGGTTCGTATCGGCCAGTAGCGCGTCGATGGTGGCGCGGGTTTTGCGGATTTCATCGGCAATCATCGGGTGCATGGACATTCCTTACAAGTAATAAACGAAATTGCGCCGCCCGATATGGTAGCAGCCATAGCCGATCATCATCGCCACCACTGATACTGCGCAGGATTTCAGCAGCATGGCAAGCGTCGGCAGCGTATGATGATAGACCAGCTCCACCGCCGGCTGCATCAGGATAACAATCGGGTTCCATTGCAAGATGGCCTGCACCCATTCCGGCACGGCGGCTACCGGATAAACAATGGCGCTGAACCAGAATAGCATGTTCATGGCCACCATAATCGCCTCGCCGATATCGCGCACATACGGCGCGGTGAAGGCAATGCCGATCGCCATTCCCATGACGGCGCCCAGCACCGGCAGGAAATAAATGGGCCATAACAGCACATGCAGCGACACCGGCGCGCCCAGCAGGGTAACGAACCCCAGCATCGTTAGAAATGCGATGAAATATGTATAGACGTTGCGGAATACATCCGCGATCGGGAAAATGGTGGAGGAGATCATACAGCGCTTAAGCGTCTCCCCTTGCGCCAGCAGCGACGCGCTCGCCCCGATCATCGAGGAAGAAATGAACCCCCACAGCGGCAGTGTGCAGATGATATAAAGCGTATAATCTGAATGCGGCATGCGCATAATCATCGGCATAATCACCGAATAAACAATCACCATCGAAAGCGGCTGGAACAGCGTCCAGAGGATGCCAAGATAGGAATTGCGGTACTGGCGCGTCAACCCGCTTTTGGCGATCAGCACGGCGGTGCGCCAGTAATAAGGATCAAGGAATATGGCGAATTGTCGCATACGGCTAGGCACTGGCTGCATGCCTCACCTCCCCGGGCAAAGCCGTCTCAGGCGGGCGCGGCAGGTGCAGAATATCCTCGCGGTACTGGCGGATGATCTCGCGCCCCGGCCCTTCATTGATAATACGCCCCTGGTGCATCAGCACGAAGCGGTTGCATATATTAACCATCTCGTCATGGTTATGACTGATGATAATGGTAATGGCCGCATTGTTTACCTTAGCCTTGATCGCTTCCGCCGATTTATGGGTAAAGCCTGCATCGCCGGTGGCAAAAATCTCGTCCAGCAGTAGGATGTCCGGCTCCTGGAAAATCGCCGAGGAAAAAGCCAGGCGGGAAGCCATGCCGGAGGAATAGGATTTCAGCGGCAGGTCGATTTTCTCGCCAAGCTCGGAGAATTCGATCACCTTTTCTTCAATATCCCTGGAATATTCGCGCAGCTTCCCGCGATAGGCATAGGTGAGCTTGATATTGCCCCGTCCTGACACTTCGCTTTCAAACCCCGCCCCCATCTCGATCAACGGCACGATGGTGCCTTCCACATGCCGCACCCCGGCATGGATCGGGTAATTGCCGGAAATTACTTTCAATAACGAAGATTTACCGCTGCCGTTCGCCCCCAGCAGGGCAATGCGGTCGCCAGCTTTGGCTTCAAACGAAACATCCTGTAAAATGGGAATGCGCACTGGGCGCAGCGAAGCGCGGCGGGTGAACCACTGCCGAAGCGTCGCCGCACGTGCATGCGTATCGATTCCGTAAACGGAAATATTCTGAAGCTGTATCAGTGCGGACATGGGTTATACGTAACTCGTAATTCCTCTGCGTGTAGCACTGCACCGGGCATTCTTCAACTTTATTCCCTCTCCCAGCGGCGGGAGAGGGAATAAGATTTACGCCGCCAGCGCTTGCGCGGCGATGCCGCTGGCGCGCAGCTGTTCCAGCAATTGTGCCGAAAGTTTATCTAAATCGGCCTGCGTATAGGCTTCCGCGCGGGCGATTAACTGGCCGCCGGTGTTGGAAGCGCGCAGCAGCCACCAGCCTTCCGGCACTTCCACGCGCACGCCGTCCACGTCGTTAAACGGAACGCCCTGTTTCTTCAGCCGCTCGCGCACCTCAGCCACCACGTCGAATTTGCGCGATTCTTCGCATTCCAGCCGGATTTCCGGGGTGTTGACCATCACGGGCAGCGCGTCCAGCATGGCGTCCAGCGGCTGCGCGGCGTTATCCGCCAGCAGATTCACCAGTCGCAGCGCCGCGTAGATCGCATCGTCGAATCCGTAATAGCCGTCGGCGAAGAACATGTGGCCGCTCATCTCGCCCGCCAGGAGCGCCTTGGTTTCCTTCATCTTGCTCTTGATCAGCGAGTGGCCGGTTTTCCACATGATACCGTTCGCGCCCTGCTTCTTCAGACCATCGAACAGCACGCGGCTGGCTTTCACGTCGCCGATCACCGTTGCGCCCGGGTGACGGGAGAGTACGTCACGCGCGTAGATCAGCAGCAGCTGGTCGCCCCACAAAATGCGGCCCTTGCGGTCGATCACGCCGAGCCGGTCGCCGTCGCCGTCGAAGGCGATGCCTAAGTCGCAGTGTTTCGCCTTCACCAACTCGCTCAGCTGGACAAGATTTTTCGGCACCGTCGGGTCCGGGTGGTGCGCCGGGAAGGTACCGTCAATTTTTGCATTGATCACATAATGCGTACCCGCCAGCGCCTTGGCGATGCGCTCCATCACTTCGCCGGTCGCCCCGTTGCCGGGGTCCCATGCCACGGTTAACGGCTTCGCCTTCGCGCCTTGCGCGAGATTCGGCGCATCGCGCAGCAAGCGCTCCATGTAATCGGCTTTCAGGTCAAATACCTGCTCGCTTCCGCCTGCCCGGTCCGGCACGCCCTGCTGCGCGCGCTGGCCCAGTTGCTTGATCTGCTCGCCGAAGAAGGAGGCGTGCCCCAGCATCATCTTGAAGCCGTTATGCGTCGGCGGGTTGTGCGAGCCGGTCACCATGATGCCCGCATCCGCGCTTAGATGATAGACGGCGAAATAAAGCATCGGCGTCGGCCCCAGCCCAACGTTCAGCACCTGCGCGCCGCCCTCCTGCAATCCCTTCGAGAGTGCCGCCGACATGGCGGGCGACGACATCCGCCCATCCCGCCCAAGCGCCACGCGTGGATTCGCCTTGCCGGAGGCTTCCGCC
>CAYPEF010000004.1:0-46001 GCA_964409675.1 uncultured Rickettsiales bacterium
CTTTCACTTTCGCGTTGACAAAAACCCAAAAAGGTTATGCTCGCCACGGAGGTGTTTATGAAAGTTGCCACATGCAAAAACGTGCCAAGCCCAGCTTGGCGCGGGCTAGTTTCGGGCTCACGCTCGGAGCTGTCCTTCTTTCCTTCTCTTGCGGCGGGTCGCCAGTCGAAGCCGACCGTATAGCAGAGGGTGACCGTGTAGCGATAAGCGATGCGGGCTCAGTCGCCTACAAGCCACTGAGGGAAATGGATGCACGTTGGCGAGCGGGGTTTACCGTGGGGGCTCAGACCAGTTATGGAACGAAAGAATCGGCTATTCGACAAAATCCGTACTGAGCGCGCGCTTAGGCGTGCGTGGTCAAAAATATATGAAAATGGCCAGCGTTCTGATTCGAAAGAAACCCAGCGGCTCATCAACGAATTTAAGCAGGCTGAAGATATCAATCTTCGCCTCCTGACAAAGAAATTAAGAAATAAGAATTTTGATTTCGGCCCCGTGCGCGGTGTGGCCGCAAAGAAAAAAAGCGGCAAACTACGACCCATTGTTTCTGCGGCAGTAGAAGCGCGGATCGTTCAGCGCGCGATCCTTGAAGAACTGTCCACGCGCAAAGAAATCAAAAAATACTTTCATGTGCCCACTAGCTTCGGCGCTATTCCTGGCAAAGGTGTACCGGAGGCAGTCAAAGCTGCTGTAGCTGCCATTCAGAATGGAGCGACGCATTACATCAAATCCGATATTGCAGACTTCTTTACGAAGATACCACGGGCGCAGGTCGTGCAGCAAATAAGCGCAGCTTGGAATGACGATGACTTCAGGCAATTGCTGGAAAAATGTACCAACTTGGAAATCGACAATTTGGCAGATTTAGAGCGTAAGCATGGTTCTGCATTCCGGGATATGTTCGTCTTTGATCAGACGGGCGCGCCGCAGGGCTGCTGCTTATCGCCATTAATCGGCAACATCCTACTGCATGAATTCGACGAGCAAATGAATAGTGCCGATATTACCTGCCTTCGCTATCTCGACGATTTCATCATATTTGGTCCCAGCTACGCGGCAGTACGGGGCGCTTACAAAAAGGCGCAGCGTTTGTTAGGAAAACATGGCTTACAGGCATACGATCTCGATACCCAAAAAGATAAAACTGGCCAAGGCGAGGTCAAAAAGCCTTTCGAATTCCTTGGCGTGGAATTCCGAGACAAAGACCTCCGGCCATCGCTGGCATCGAAAGATCGTATGATCACCGCCATACGAGAAATATTGGGCAGCGTGCTGAAGAAGTCAGATGCCCCGGAACATCTGAGTCTCGTTAGCGCCTTGTATATGATTGGCAACAAAATCCGAGGATGGGGTAATCAGTATAAATTCTGCAATGATGAACGGTTCATGGGCTCCATAGATGCAGAGATCACTCAATTGATAGTACCATTCTTCTTCAAATTTACTGGTGAAATTAAAGCCTTCGATCAAAAGCAACAGCGCCAAATGATCGGGGTCTGGTCGCTGGAAAATTGTAAAAAAGAGCCAATTAATTTCGATAATACAGTGCCGCATATCGGTGAAACGAAACAGAAATGAAGCGAATTTCGCTTCTATAAGCGCATGTATGAAGCAATATCAATTGCTTGAATTGCTAAAAACGAAACGAAATGCAAATTAGAAATTCTGTCGCTAGCGAAATGGCGGGCTAAAGCTGCCCGTATAGAGATCGCGCCGGAAGGACCCAAGAGTTCAACCCATAGGCATAGGGTAGCAAAGGTAGCAAGGTAGCGCGACTCTATCTGCGACTATTGTTATAGGTTTGTGCGGCGATGTGTCGCTCTTAATCGCATGCGATATTGATGTATGATGGGTGCTACCCGCTACCTCGCTACCTTTGCTACCTAACACGCACCGAAAGGGTAGCAGCATTAGCGGGGTAGCGGGTAGCAGTGCATGCATTTATCACTTTTGTGCACCTAAATCCGGGTTTAGTGGAGGATCTTCCCCCAACCGTGCAACTTGATAGCCTGGTCGTGCACCGTCACGCTGCTCGATGAGGTAGCCATGCTCTACCAGTTTGCGTAACGCGACATCGCGTTTCGTTTTGTCACGCAGGCGTGTGGGGCCGTATTGCGATACCTGCTTGAGCGTGATGCTGGTGAATTGCTTGGCAGCAATCCACTCCCACAATGCTTCTGCCAGCACGATTTCATCGGGTCGGTCGATGCTGGTGAAGATACGCCGCGTTTCGTTTAGGTGCCAGCGAACGATTTCGATGGCGTGCTGCATCGTGTCGGCTTCGATTGTGCCTTGTGGGCCGTGGGTGAATACATGGAAATTGCCCGCGAGGCGCGCCACGTTTTCCCCCGATTTGGCGGCGAAGTCTTTTACCATTTCGTAATCGCCGAGCTTGCCCAACTGCTGCTCGATCTCATTATAGTAGCTAACCCACATGCCGTATGCCTCGGTGGAAAGTGCTAGCACCACCGGCTCTAGTTCCATCGTGCCTTCTTTCACCGGCAATGGCATGTCGAGTAATTGGCGAATGCGCGCGTTGAATGCATCCACGTCATGATCTTGCAGTGGCGGCTCCTTATAGAGCCTCGTACCCATGGTGCTTTGCGGCGCGGCAAATAGCATGCGGGCGAGAAAGCCGGTGCCACGGCTCTGCCCATCATTCACATTGAGCAATTGCTTGAGTACCGTTTCCTGCATCATCAAATAGCACGATAGGCGCTTACCATAGAGATCAAAACTGGAGGTGGTGGAGCGGTTGCGGGAATAACCATTGCCATCCCATAGCCGGTTCAGACAGCCGAAGAACTGCATGGCCTTTTCCTCGCGGAAACCATGGCCACCTAGTACGATAGCGGCTTCATCGCTCGATAACGATGCCGAGGGCCAGCCTTTGGAAAGCGCTTCGATCAGGGCTTCTTGTGTGGTGTCTTCATAAAACAAACGCGGCACGATGGGCATGGTTGGCGCGTTAAGTTCCAATGTCTCCAACTGTTGCTTGGTTTCTTCGACGCGCTGTAGCTGGCCCTTTTTGGTGAAGGTGGTAATCTGTGAGAGCAGTCCCGTGCGTTGAGCTTCATGCGCTTTGATGGCAGCGGTCGCTGCTTTCACCTTGTCCTTCATGTCCTCCTGGCGCTCTTTCTGCCAGTCTCGTGCGGCATATGAAAATTTACGATCTGCCGAAGTTTTGCGCTCACCGCTTTCTGCGGCGACAATAAAACTCAGGGAAATGGGGCTGATGAGCTGACCGTCACGGGCGATATTAGCCAATCCCTGACAGGCAACGCACATATTGGACAGCGCCGACATCGCCACCATTTCCAGCGGCTGCTGACCATAGCTCTGATACGATAGCACTGCTGCGCGGATGATTTGCGGTAATGCATGCACGGGATACGGTGCTGCCTTGTCCGTGCCGGGGGATAGTGGAGTGATGGGGCTGGTATTCGCCCCATCCGCTTCGCCAGCTTAAGGCTTCGCCTCGTCCATCATTTGTTGGAGTTGCTCATGCATGGTGCCATCCTTCTGCCAGCGCATCCGCCGCGTCCCAGCCTTGCGGCTTGCCGGTCGGCACTGGCATTATGTAAACGTCATTATTATGTTGGCGAAGAATAGCCGACACCGCGTGGGCGTATTTCTCGCCCGGTGCATCATTGTCCGGCCAGATCATCACTTTGCGGTTTCGGATGGGGTGCCATCCAGCTTTATGTACCGCGTTGCTACCGCCCGGTGAGGTAATGCAGACATATTCCGGCATCGGCAGAAGAAACTGAGCTGCATCGGCTGCTTTTTCTCCCTCACACACGACAACAATCGCATCTGGAAAGGCTTCCAGATGATCCAATCCATAAAGCGGTCGTGGCACCGGCCAGCTGCGGCATTGCCATATCCCGTCCGGTGCTCGATCCGTACTCCACAAGGTGTATGGAATGATTTGTTTCCCCTCTGACGTGTCATAGCGACAAACCATGCCCAGCAGATTGAGCGCATCATCATGGTAGTACCAAATATGGGATGGATCGCCCCATTGATGGTGCCGAAAACTTGGCAGTGTGCAATCGGCAGCGGGAAGCAGGAATTTATCATCACCCATGATTCCCTCCCACCATGTCCTGCACCAGCCGCGCCGCATCCAGCTGGCCGATACGGTTCACATAAGCGACCAGGCTGATGACATCGCCACCGCTATCGTTGGTGGCGAAATCCGACCACCTACCCGTATGCAGGTTTATCTTAAAACTGCCGGGAGTGCGATCCGTACGGGTGGGATTGCGGACAATATATTCATGCCCGCGCACCACGCCACCCGGCAGCACGCGTTGAAGGATAGCAGGCAACTGGTGGGTTGCCTGCTGGCTCAATGCCTGAAAATCGATTTTATTTGCCTGCATTTTGTTCCTCCATCCACTGGAAGAACGCTGCCTCGTCGATCAGTACGCGGCGACCGCAACGGCGGATCACTTTGCTGAAGCCATTAATCTTTTCATTGAAGATGAGATGGCGCAGTCCACCGAGGGGTGGCCATTGATGATGCTCGTTCCACTTGGTGGCGGGGATAAGACGTGTTTGGGGTTTGGTTTCGTCAGTCATTGCTAGCTCCTTTGAGCAGGGTTGCTGCACGATGCGGAAATGCACGGTGCTGCAATGAAAGCTAACGACTGGATTTTCCCGCGACTTTTCCCGGCGGGAAGCGGGAACCTATGCGGGAAACTATTTTATAACAGACTGTTTCTTATGCTTCTTATTAAGTTCAGAGATAAGATTTTGCAGGGCTTTTCTTCCCATAGGTTTCCCGGAAGTGCCATCTGTAGGGCCCCAGTGAATGGAGTTCCCTTTGATCTCTGTAATGATGTTGTTGGTATCAAATTCCGCGCATCGCTCTTTTAATATGCTCAATATTTCATCGGCATTTGGCGCTCGTTTCGATTTCGGGCGCGCTGTTAAATACACCTTCTCGATCAGCTGATGTAACTCGTTCGGAGGTGCTACCTCTTTTCTTTTTGATGCTTCAATTGCGATTTCTGGCTGAGGTATTTCGGCCCCATACCAATTGGCGATTAGCGTTCCCGCTGTTGGAGGCCATTCGCCGTTGGCCTGTAGAAATGCTTTATAATCGTCGCGATGAACAATGTAATAATGGACGGTTTCGTATTCGTCGCGCGCGTTTGGGTTGATGGGCCGACCGTTGATCTTCATGGCAATACGCACGGGCCGCTGTTTGCCTTTTAACTCCGCTTTCAAATCGCCCTTGGTGGCTGCTTCATTCAGAGCATTGCAGAATATCTTGCGCTTTTGCTCATCCGCTTTCTCTGGGAAATACAGCCAAGCAACGTGCCATGCTTTCAGTTGATCGGGCAGCATGCCCAACCGTGCCGCCTCCAATAACGGCAGATTGTCGCGGGGAGCGTATTTCTGCATCAGCTTTTCCATGCACTACCCGAAGATTTTCTTGTTCATACGCTCGACCACACTGGCCGTATGCGCTTCAGAGAGGTGGGCGTAGCGTTTCACCATCGCCAGCGTTTTATGACCCAGCACCTCGGCGATTTCGGCCAGCGATGCACCGTTCATGGCGAGATAGGATGCTGCACTGTGGCGTAGATCATGGAAGCGGAAATCCTCGATTTTTGCTTTCTTCAACGCGGCTTCCCATCCGGCGCGGCTCGACCAGGGCTGGCTAGGTTTACGTGGTGCTGGGAATACCAGTTCGCTCGCAACGTCGCGCGCTTCGTGGTGGTCTTTGATCAGTTCCAGCGCATGGTGCGTTAACGGCAGCACCCGGCGTTCCTTATTTTTCGTGTCATGCAACACGATCACTTTGCGGGTGAGATCGACATCGCGCCAACGCAGGTTAATCAACTCACCGTGGCGCGCGCCGGTCGATAGGGCTAGTACTACCAGCAGATAAAGATTCTCCGCGCCGCGTATATCCTGACAGGCGGCGAGTAGCCGCTTGCGTTCATCATCATCAAGGAAACGAACCCGACCGCGCGGCTCCGGCAACTTGGCGATTTTCTTCATGGGGTGTTCTTCCACCCATTCCCATTCGTTGATGGCGATGGTGAAGGAGTGGCTTAGCGCGGTCATGTAGCGATTTACGGTCGATGGGCTGCGCTGTTCGATATTCTTGCTTTTACCTGAGAGCAGCTTGTCGCGCTTCTCGATGATCAGCGTTTTGGTGATGTCGGCGAGCGTGTAGTCGCCCATCTGCTCCACCCAATATTCGAGATACATCTTCACCCAGGGGTGGCGCTTTGGGTTGCGCAGTTCGACATACTCCAAATAGCGATCCACCATTTCGCGGAACGTGTGCTTCTTCGCTTCGGCGGTTTTGAAATACTTGCCGCTCTTGATGGCGATTTCGGTTTTCTTACCCCATTCCTTAGCATCGGTTTTGCGGGCGAAGGTGGCGGTTTGGGTAGGATGGCCGCGCATGCGCACTTTCACACGGAAAGAAGTGCTTCCGTCAGCATTAGTGCGGGTTTCGATCATTGCCATGCGCATTCTCCGAATGATGGCGAAACACTACCGCAACACACTGCAATTAGCAACGCTGGTTCATTAGACTTGTGATTAGCTTTTATAAACGCAAGAAATCAAAAGATTGCGATGTCCCATGAGCGTATGCGGGACAGTTGCGGGACATCTGTTAGTATGATGGGCTACAGGGCGCTTTCTGATTGCGAATTATGGGGTGATGATAGATGGCGATACTGTCCCATATCGCGGCTTTTTGTTTTAAAATGTCCCGCCAGTGTCCCATGGCAGCAATTTTCATTTTAGGTCGTGGCGGAGAGGGTGGGATTCGAACCCACGGAAGCCTTTGAAACTTCGACGGTTTTCAAGACCGTTTCCTTAAACCACTCGGACACCTCTCCGTACCTAAACATTAGTTTTCAAGACTGCTGCCTTAAACCACTCGGCCACGCTTCCTGATGGGTGGTGCTGCCTGCTTGGCAGAAGGATTAATTTTTCACAGAATGCGCTGCGTTGCAAGCGGTTAGCGGGGGCGGGGAGGTTCGCATGGCGGATTTATTGCATTTGGGGCAGACAATGCCTATTTTGCATCTATCCATTCCATCAGCGAGGCATGTATGAAAATCGACATCGGAATCCCGGAAAAAAGCCGCCGGCAGATCGCGCAAGGGCTAAGCCGTGTGCTGGCGGACACTTATACGCTGTATCTCAAAACCCATAATTTCCACTGGAACGTCACCGGACCGATGTTCCGCACGCTGCACCTGATGTTCGAGGAGCAGTATAACGAGCTGGCGCTGGCGGTGGATCTGATTGCCGAGCGCATCCGCGCGCTGGGTTTTCCGGCCCCCGCAACCTATAGCGAATTTTCCAAGCTCAGCTCCATCTCCGAGCCGAAGGGCGTGCCGGCGGCGGCGGAGATGATCAGGCAGCTGGTGGAAGGCCAGGAAGCGGTGATCCGCACGGCCCGCGCCATGTTCGAGCTGGTGGACGAGGCGCATGACGAACCCACCGCCGACCTGCTTACCCAGCGCATGCAGGTGCATGAGAAAACCGCCTGGATGCTGCGCTCGCTGCTGGAAGGCTAGTGCGCTTCCAGATAGGCGGCTTTTAGCAGTTGCTGCGTGTATTCCTCGCGGGGCTGCGCAAATAGCGCCTCCGTTTCCGCCTGCTCCACGATCTGTCCTTTACGCATCACGATGATGCGGTGCGCCACCGCGCGCACTACGCGCAAATCATGGCTGATAAAGGCGTAAGCCATGCCGGTATCGCGCTGGAAAGCTTTTAACAGCTCCACGATCTGCGCCTGGATGGTGAGGTCCAGCGCCGAGGTCGGCTCATCGAGAATCACAAAACGGGGCTTCAGCACCATGGCGCGGGCAATGCTGATGCGCTGACGCTGGCCACCGCTGAATTCATGCGGGTAGCGCTCGCGCATTTCGGGACTGAGCGACACCTGCGTCAGCACTTCGCTCACGCGCGCGATGCGCTCCGCTTCGCTTAAGCCCGGCTCATGCACGCGCAACCCCTCCTCGATCAACGCCTGCACGCTCATGCGAGGATTGAGGCTGCTATAGGGGTCCTGGAACACCAGTTGCATGCGGTTGCGCAAAGGCCGTGCGTCCTTCAGTCCCATCCCGTCGATGGGCTGCCCGAGGAAGACGATGCGCCCCGTGGCCGGCAGCAGCCGCAACAGCGCCAGCGCCAGCGTGGTTTTGCCAGAGCCGGATTCACCGACGATGCCGAGCGTCTCGCCGGCGCGGATGCGCACATCCGCTTCCTTCACTGCCGCCACCTCGCCGATTTTGCGGCGCAGCACGCCGCGGCGGATCGGGAAGGATACCGAAAGCCGCTCGCATTCCATCACCGTCTCCGCCTGCGCCTGCACGGGGAGCGGTTTGCCTTTCGGCTCCGATGCGAGCAGCATGCGGGTATAGTCATGTTGCGGTGCAGCAAAGACATCCGCCACCTTTCCCTGTTCCACGATTTCACCGTGGCGCATCACCGCCACGCGGTCAGCCATGCGGCGCACCAGTGTCAGATCATGGGTGATGAAGAGCATCGCCATTTTCCGCTCCTGTTGCAGCCGCTTCAGCAATGCGAGGATTTTTGCCTGAACAGTCACATCCACTGCCGTGGTCGGCTCGTCGGCAATCAGCAGGGAGGGGTTATTGGCAATCGCCATGGCAATCAGCACGCGCTGGCGCTCGCCGCCGGAAAGCTGGTGCGGGAAGGCATCCAGCCGGTCGGTAAAATGCGCCAGCCCCACCTGCTCCAGCAGCTCGGCAACGCGCGCTTTAAGCGCAGCGCGCGAGATGTCGGGCGCGGCATGGATTTCCAGCGCTTCGCTAAGCTGGCGGCCCAGCGTGTGTAGCGGGTTGAGCGCCGTCATCGGCTCCTGGAACACCATGCCGATGCGATTGCCGCGCAGCTTTCGCAGCACCGCTTCCGGCGCACCCGCCAGCTCATTGCCTTCAAACCGGATACTGCCCTGCATCCGCGCCGACTCCGGCAGCAATTGCAGCACGGAAAGCGCCGTTAGCGATTTCCCCGAGCCGGATTCCCCGACCAGCGCCAGCATCTCACCTTGCGCGATGGAAAGGGAAACATCCCTGACCGCAGGCACCCCCTGCCCGAACCCGATAGTGATATGTTCCATGCGCAATAGCGTCATATGGTGGTATACCCCTGTGTTACCAGAAAAAACATAATTTGATCGCCCCCAGCGTAATTACCGTCAGCGATATGCCGATAATCACTTCGGGAGGTGCGTACATTTTCACCGTTACCAGCATTGCCCCGATAATCAGCGTTATCCCTGCGGTGATCACGTTGGACATACCCTTCATCGTAATCAGGCTCATCAGCAACAGGCCTATCGCAAGCACCATCAGCGCTTCGGGCGGAAGGTAGATTTTGGCAAAGTAAATGCCGTAGGCCAGCACCGGCACCACGATCATCAGCATCAGATCGACAATGCCGAACTGGTACAGAATAGCCATAACCACCAGTAAAAGCGCCAAGGTGATAATGCCGCCGGAGGAAAGCATGTGCCCTCACGTCAGGCTCTTGCGCGGATCGAACGCATCGCGCGCGGCTTCGGAGATGAAAATAATCAGCACCAGCATGCCCGCGATCACCGAGAAGCTTGCAATGCCAAGCCACGGCGCCTGCGGGTTGTTCTTGCCCTGCAATAAAAGCTCCCCCAGCGACGCCGAGCCGGGCGGCAGGCCGAAGCCGAGGAAATCCAGCGTGGTCAGCGCGGTGACGCCGCCAGAGAGCATAAACGGCAGCATGGTCATCGCCGCCACCAGTGCGTTCGGCAGCACATGGCGGAGCATAATGCGCATTTCCCCTACCCCAAGCGCGCGGGCGGCGCGGACATAATCGAAATTGCGCGCGCGCAGGAACTCGGCGCGCACCACGCTTGTCAGCGACATCCAGGTGAACAGCAGCAGAATCCCAAGCAGCCACCAGAAATCCGGCTTTACGAGACTCGCTAAAATGATCAGCAGAAACAATTCCGGCAGGCCGGACCAGATTTCAATAAATCGCTGCATCAGCAGATCCGTCCAGCCGCCCAGATACCCCTGCACCGCCCCGGCCAGAATGCCGATCACCGCGCTGATGGAGGTCAGCGCTAAAGCGAACAGCACCGAGATGCGGAAACCGTAGATCATGCGCGCCAGCACGTCGCGCCCCTGGTCGTCAGTGCCGAGCCAGTTCTCGCGCGTCGGGCGGGAGGGGTTGGCGGTCGGCGTATCGTAATTGATGGTGGAATAGCTGTAGGGAATCAGCGGCATCAGCATCCAGCCATGCTCATGGATGCGCGCGCGGAAGATAGGATCGCGGAACTCGGCCTCCGTCTCGAAATCGCCGCCGAAATCCTTTTCGGTGTAGGTGTGCAGAATGGGGAAATACCAGTTCCCCTGATATTGCATCACCAGCGGCTTATCGTTGGCGATGAATTCGGCAAAAAGGCTGGCGATAAAGAGGAACAGGAATATCCATAGCGCATAAAACCCGCGCCTGTTGGCGCGGAACAGGGCAAGGCGGCGGCGGGCAAGCGGAGATAACCTCATGCACTTCTTCCCCTCTCCCTTCCAGGGAGAGGGCCAGGGTGAGGGTCTCGCGCAGCGGACTCACATTTTAAATACTCCATAATCACCTGCAACACCCCGACCGGTTTTTCCATCATCTCATTATTCCAGAACCGCAGGATATGAAATCCCTGCTGTTTAAACCAATTATCTCGAATGCTATCATATTTTAATTGCAATAAATGCTGGCCTCCATCGAGTTCGATAATCAGTTTTTCCTGAACACAGATAAAATCGACAATATAATTTCCCAGCGGATATTGCCTTCTGAATTTATATCCTTCAAATCGGCTGCTGCGCAAATAATACCAAAGCCGCTTTTCTGTTTCAGTCATATCGCGACGCAAACGGCGTGCTTTACCAACTAATTTAAGATTGCGCGGGTGGAGAGAACCCTCACCCCGACCCTCTCCCTGGAAGGGAGAGGGGGAGGCCGCGACATTAGTCATATTTATATCCCTCAAACCATCCCAGCATCCGCTTCTGCACGTCGCCCCAATGGCGTGTCAGCGCATGGTTGCCGCCGGGGTAGATGACCAGCTCATGCGGATTGCCCGCCTCGCGCAGGCCTTCGGCTAGGCGCATAGAGTCGGATACATCCACCTTATCGTCCGCATCGCCGTGCAGCAGCAGCAGCGGCACAGTCAGCGCCTCCGGCCAGCATACCGCCGAGCGCGCGCGAAAGGCTTCTTCATACGCCCCGCCCTCCCCCGCGATCAACTGGCGGTACACGCCCGGTCCCATCTCCGGTCTGCGCTCCACGCTGTCGAACAAATCCGCCACCCCGGCAATAGAAACGGC
The DNA here is from genome assembly GCA_964409675.1 of uncultured Rickettsiales bacterium. Taxonomy (GTDB): domain Bacteria; phylum Pseudomonadota; class Alphaproteobacteria; order Rickettsiales; family SXRF01; genus CAYMDD01. The sequence goes on from CAYPEF010000004.1 coordinate 11,376, forward strand.
GGCATTCAGCTGTGCACCCTCCCGAATGGAACGATACGTCATCATCCCTCCGCGCGAATGGCCAACCATGAAGGCGTTTTTCCCGTCCCAACCCGAATGCAGGCGCGCGAGCTCCAGCAGGTTCAGCACATCATTCACGTCCGCGCCGCCGAATTCCTCCCGCCCCTCGCCCCCGGCATTGCCGCGGTAATTGGAGGCAAACACCAGGTAACCTGCCCGCGCCAGCGGCACCAGCATCTGCATTACCGTATAGAGCGTGAGCCTGCCATATTCCCGGTTTCCGCCGCGATTATAGATGACAATCGGGTACATTTTCCGGCCCACCTCCGCCGGCAGCGCCATCAGCCCGGTCACGCACAGGCCGTCGCTTGCGTAAGCCATCTCGCTTACTACCACATCCGGCGTTGCCTGATAGAGTGCCTGCATGCGTGCATACGCCAGCTCCGGCACCGCGCCAGGCGGCAATGCGCCGGAAACATCCAAGGCAGCAAAGTCCTCTGGGATAAAAGATTTCTGCTCCAACAGGCGAAAACCGCTCACGCCCCCCTCCGCTCGAAATCAATGCGCGGATCCACCAGCGAATAGGTGATATCCCCCAGCAGCCCCAGCAACAACCCAAGCAGGGTGAAAATATACAGCGTGCCGAACACCACCGGGTAGTCGCGCCCCACCACCGCCTCATACCCCAGCAGCCCCAGCCCATTGAGCGAGAAAATGATCTCGATCAACAGTGCCGAGGTAAAGAAGATGCGCAGTAATGCCGAGGGAAATCCGGCGATCACGATCAGCATGGCGTTGCGAAACACATGCCCGTACAGCACGCGCCGTTCGCTTAAGCCCTTAGCCCGCGCGGTGGTGACGTAGAGCTTATGAATTTCATCCAGAAAGCAGTTCTTGGTCAGCATGGTGAGGCTCGCGAACCCGCCCACCACCATCGCAGTAACCGGTAAGGCGATATGCCAGAAATAATCGGTAATCTTGTGCGGCCAGTTGAAGCTCTCCCATTCATCCGAAGTGAGTCCTTTCAGCGGAAACCAGGTGAAATAATTCCCGCCCGCGAACAGCACAATCAGCAAAATGGCGAACAGGAAACTCGGAATCGCATAACCGATGATAATCAGCGTGCTGCTCCACACATCGAAGGGAGTGCCGTCCTTCACCGCCTTGCGAATGCCAAGCGGAATGGAGACGAGATAGATAATCAGCGTCGTCCATAAGCCCAGCGACATGGTGACCGGCAGCGTCTGCCCGATCAGGCCGATCACGCTGGCATTGCGGTAGAAACTGTCGCCGAAATCGAAGCGCAGGTAATTGCCGATCATGCCGAAAAACCGCTCCATCGGCGGCTTGTCGAACCCGTACATTTTCTCGATGCGGGCCACCAGCTCCGGGTCCAGCCCGCGCGCGCCGCGGTAGATGCTCTCGGCAGTCGCCATTTGCGCCCCACCGCCTGCCGCAAAATCCGATCCCCCGCCGCCGATGCGGGCGGTGGAATCCATGTTGAGATGGGTAAGAGACGCCACCATCTTCTCCACCGGCCCACCGGGTGCCGCCTGCACGATAAAAAAATTCAGCGCCATGATGCCAAACAGCGTCGGGATCATCAAAAGCAGGCGACGGATGATATAGGCGGTCATACAAAAACCCTGTGATACGAGAAGGTGAGACTATCCCGGTTTCAATAAAAATCAATCCCATGAAAGCATTCGGAATTAGCTTCTTTATTTCTTCGTCATTCCCCGAATCGCGTAGCGATTATAGGGGAATCCATGCCACACCCTTCACTGGATTCCCCTATAATTTCACTTCGTGAAATTCGGGGAATGACAAGTTAATCAAACCACTTAGGCATCCCCCAGCGCGGCAAAGGCAATATTCACCCGTAACCCCGGCCCATTATCCTCCAGCTGGATATGCGCATTATGAATCCGCGCCACCGCCGCCACCAGGCTTAATCCCAGCCCATTACCCTTGGTATTGCGGCTGAATTCCATGCGGAAGAATTTCTCAAACACTTTCTCCCTAAATTCCAGCGGGATGCCGGGACCGGTATCGGTGATAATCACCCGCACTGTCTCCTCCTCGCGCTTCGCCAGCACGCGGATTTCGCCGCCTTCTGGTGTAAATTTCACCGCATTGTCCAGAAGATTGGCGAAGGCTTGCGTAAGCAGATGCTTCTCGCCTTCGATGCGCAGCTCCTGCTGCACTTCGGTGACCAGCGCGATATGCTTCTCCGCCATCATCGGTTCATAAAATTCTACCAGATTGGCCAGCAGCGCCGTTAAATCGCATGGGGCGAAATCGCGGAAATCAGTATTGGCCTCCAGCTCGGAGATTTTCAAAATGGAATTAAAGGTGGCAATCAGCTCGCCCATCTCGCGCACGTTATTCTCCAGCAGCCTCCTCACCGCGCTGTTCTCGCGCACGCCGCGCAAGCCCGCCTCGGTACGGCTCACAATGCGGTTTAAGGGGCTGCGCAGATCATGCGCGATATTATTGGCAAAATCCTTGAGCGATTTCAGCAGCGTCTCGATTTTATCAAGCATCTCGTTCAAATTGGCGGACAGCTCATCAAACTCATCGCCGCCGCGCGTATAGGGAATGCGCGCGCCCAGGTTGCCATGCATGATGGTGTGCGCCGAGCGGTTGATGATGTTAATACGCCGAATCACGCTGCGCGTAATCACCACCGCGCCGCCAAATGCCATTAAAATGGTCACGATCAGGCTCGCCCAAAACGTCTGGATAATCGTTTGCTCGATTTTCTTCTGATCCTGCAGGCTCTGCCCCACCAACAGCGAGCGCCATTTGGAGAGCGGAATGGTGATCGCTTTCACCTCAATCGGCGCCGGGTTGCTGCGCGTGCCCTCGATGGAAAACCGCACCCATTCGCCGCCCTTGTCGATGCTGCCTTCCTTCACCGCATATTGCGGCCAGGCCTCCAGGTTTCCCGCCAACCGCTCACTCTCGCGGTTGATGAGCAGATATATCTCCGAGCCTTCCGTATCGCTGGCAATCAGCCCCGCAATGCGCTGCTCCACCCCGGCGGAGCCATTTTCGCGGTATTCATTCAGCAGATGCTGGTACTGCACGCGGATGGATTCGGCAATCTGGCTCTCCATGTACCTGCGCGCCGAGCTGTAGGTAAAGCCAAACAACAGCACCACCGAAAACGAAAACAGCGCCACATAAATCAGCGCCAGGCGGAAGGTGAAGGTGTGCAGGAGGCGGGACAGGCGGGAGAGCATGGAATATAATACCATGCTTCATGAGCAAGTTGTCAAAGGAAAGCGAGTTGCTGCAGCATACTTAAGTTGATGCGCTATGCCCGGGTTTTTCCCTGCTCACGCCCACGCATATGCTCCATTACGGTTGCGAATGTATGCGCTGCGCATTGAGCCGCCGCATAGGACAGCCCCCTGCCGATACCGTCGCTGACGCAGGCAGCAATCGGCTTGCCTTTGCCTTTGCGTATATCAGGGATCACAATGATGCTTTGATTGTCTTGTGAGCATAACATGGCAGCATCCATCAACGCCTGCGCCGGATGGACACCCATCTGCTGGTGCTGAAGCGCCGCCTGCAAATGGTTAGCAATGCCATATGTCCTTAACCCTTCGATACCATCCGACGCCAGCACCAGCGACACCGTAAGCCTCCCTTTATCCATATGATAATATTCCGCCATCCCATCAATCGCGGGCTGCAATTGAAAACATACGTCGGAATTCGTATTGGATTGCAACCTATATGCCGGAACGGAATTATCCACCGTATAGGCAATCCGCGAAGGGTGATTGATTTGCGTATATGAATGCACCCCCGTCACTTTCCCATCCGCATCCCGGCTCTGTCCGGCGGCATTGATGCGAATTGCCTCCGGCCTTTTCACACCGTCGCTCAGCACCAGATAGGCCGGACTGTCCCCAATGGTGCCAAGCTCGATGGAGAAGCTTTCGGGATCATATAAAAGCATTGTGCATGTGGCGCCGCCTCGCTTGATTGTATGAATGCGCGACAACGGTGTTTCATAGGCTCTTTTCAGCTCCTCCGGGGCGTCTGGGTGCACCGTGTGGTTTTCCCGCATAAACCCCAGCTCATTTAAGGTACGTCTTGCCTTATCTTGCGCATACCAGCCTGGCGTTTCCAGTTCCTTATACATATCAGATGCCTGCTCCATCATGGCATCAAACAGCTTATACATGGTTTTTTTATAATTCTGCGGAGAAATCCCTTCGGCGCTTGTCACGGCATAGCGGTCATGCTGGCGATCATAACGCTTGCCCGCTTCGTTAAAATCCTGCGCCATATAGACATCCTGCTCACCAAAATGCAGGATATGCTTTGAGGGAGGCATTGGCGTTTCCAGCGATTGCATGAGGCCGGGAAGTGCATCCCGCAATGTCTGGTCCAGCGATAATGGCACGCTTGCTTCTTACGCCACCAGCCGGTAGCCCGCGCCGCGCAATGTCTGGATCAGCGTTTTTTCGAATCCCTTATCAATCTTCTGCCGAAGCCGTGAGATATGCACGTCGATCACGTTAGTCTGGGGGTCAAAATTATAGTCCCATACCTGCTCCAGCAGCATGGTGCGCGTCACCACCGTGCCGGCATGGCGCATCAAATATTCCAGCAGCTGGAATTCGCGCGTCTGCAAATCGATCTCCTTGCCTGCCCTGCGCACGGTGCGCGAGAGCAAGTCCATTTCCAGTTCGCCGCAGGTAAGTTTCGTCACCGCTTTCTCGCCGTGCTTGCGCCGGGTGATGGTCTCCAGCCGCGCGAGCAATTCGGTGAAGGAATAGGGCTTCACCAGATAATCATCCGCCCCGCTTTTCAATCCCTTCACCCGCTCCTCCACCTTGTCGAGCGCGGTGAGGATCAGGATCGGCGTTTCATTGCCCGAGGCCCGTAGCGTATGCACGATGGTAAGCCCGTCCACCTCCGGCACCATGCGGTCCACGATCATCGCGTCGTACTGCTCGGAGGCGGCCATGAACAGCCCTTCCTTGCCGGATTCGCAATGATCCACCACATAGCCCTGCTCGCGCAGGCCTTTCAGCAGGTACTGCACGGCTTCTTTATCGTCTTCGATAAGGAGGAGTTTCATATGCTGGCATCTGGTTAATGTTAGCCAAACCTACGGCAGAAGCCGCACCGGGTCAAGCCTAACGCCCGCGCTCGCGCTGCTGTTCGGCGGCGGCGGCTTCCGTAAACCGCCCGGCGAGGTTAATCCCCTGCGCCGCCATCTTTTTTACCGTCTCCTTGCCCTGCTCGTAAATGCCGAGCTGGGCGGTGACGTATTGCATATGCGCCGTCTCCACCCCGGCGATGGCGCGGTCGATGCCGGTAATCTGCGCTTTCAGCCGGTTAATGCCCTGGGCCATCAGCGAGGCGCGTTTGTAATTCTGCTTTTGCAGCAGGCTGTTGGCTACCTGCTCGGCTTCGATGCTCTCGCAATGCGCCATGGCGGTGCGCACCGCCTGCTCGCTGCCCTTGCCAAGGCCCAGTTGCTCCAGCGCATGCAGCACATCATTCACCTGCTGCACCTGCTCGTCCATCTCCTCCACCCGGTCGCGCCAGTCGCGGTCGGCCAGCGGCTTGAACAGGGCCACGAACAGCAGCGCGTAATTGCCGTATAATTCACCCAGCCGCTGCTTTTCCACGCGGGCGGCTTTCTTTGCCGCGCCCCTTGCAGCATCGGCGGCGGGCACCACCTGCGTGGAGGGCGAGAGATGCTGATGGTGCGGATTGAGCGGGCTCAGCGGCATGGCGGAGAGATAGCGCAAGGCGCTCACATCATAGGCTAAAAACTCGATGCTCAAGCGCCCGCCCGCCTCGCGGTGGCGATTCCCCCCTTGCGTCAGCGCCCGCACCGCATCGTGGAAATATTCGATGCGCGGACGGAAATCGCCATTGCCGACCATCAATGCCAGCGGCAGCTCCAGCGCGCGGATTTCCTCGCACAGCCGGGCCAGCATATCGACAATTCCCTGTTGCTCCCGCGCCGCCTTATCCATAGACTCCACAAATGATTGTTCATTTTCATCACCATAGCATAGTTTTTTGCAATTAACCATGCGCGAACCGCTCGCCCTTTATATCCACTGGCCCTTCTGCAAGTCCAAATGCCCGTATTGCGACTTCAACAGCCACGTGCGCGAAAAAGTGGAGCAGGACCAGTGGAAAAGCGCATTATTGCAGGAGCTTGCATGGTTCGCCGCCGCCACCGGCGGCAGACCGCTTCGCAGCATTTTCTTCGGCGGCGGCACCCCCTCGCTGATGCCGCCCGATACCGCCGCCGCGCTGATTGAAGCGGCAAAAACATACTGGCAGGCAGAAGACGATCTCGAAATCACCCTGGAAGCCAACCCCACCTCCGCCGAATCCGCCGCGCTCATAGCCTTCCGGCAGGCGGGCATCAACCGGGTTTCGCTCGGCGTGCAGGCGCTGAACGAGGAAGATCTGCGCTTCCTTGGCCGCCAGCACTCCCCATGCGAAGCACTCGCCGCCGTGGAGTTGGCGGCAGCGCATTTCCCGCGCTATTCCTTCGACCTGATCTACGCCCGCCCCGGCCAGTCCGCCCGCGCCTGGGAGGCGGAGCTGCGCGAAGCCCTCACCCATGCGCGCGGCCATCTCTCCCTCTACCAGCTCACCATCGAGGAAAACACCGCCTTCCACCATGCTTACCACCAAAAAAAAGCTTTCGCCCTGCCGGTGGAAGATGACGCCGCCGATTTATATGCGCTGACGCAGGACATTATGGAAGACGCCGGAATGCCCGCCTATGAAGTCTCCAACCACGCAATTCCCGGGCAGGAAAGCCGCCACAACCTCGCCTACTGGACCGGCCTCGACTATATCGGCATCGGCCCCGGCGCGCACGGGCGCATCACTCATGATAAGAAGCGCACCGCCACGCAAACCCTCAAAAGCCCCGAACGCTGGCTGGAGAGCGTGCAGGCACACGGCCACGGGCTGGAATCCGAACTGTCGCTCTCGGAACAGGAGCGCACCGAGGAATGGCTGATGATGCGGCTGCGCCTGACCGGCGCGATTCCGCTATCCAGCCTTCCTTCCGGCGTGCATTGCGGCAAATTGCCGCTACTGCATGAACAAGGACTGATTGAGCTTGCGCAAGACCATTTCCGCATCACCCGCGAGGGACGCATGGTGCTGACGGCTCTGACAGGGGAAATGCTGCAATAATCTTCCTGTCATACCGTCCTGTGCCGGTATGACGAAAGCTATTTGTCCGGCAATATCCTTGGCGCCGGGTCCAGCACTCTCGCTCCCACAGGCGATACTTCCATCACCGCTAGTGAACGCTCGGTGACGCCGTCTTCGCGCATGCGGTAGGTGCCGTTGGCGGGGCCTTGCAGGTTGGTGGAGCGCGTGAAGGAGGACGGGCTGAAATCGGCGCGTCCCGAGGCCTGCGCCATTTCCACCGCCAGCGTCACCGCGTCATAGGCTAAACTCCCTAATCGCTTGGGTTTATAACCGTAAGCAGCGGTGAAGCGGCGCTCGAACTTGTCATACTGCGCGGGCGAGGCGCTGGCGAACCAGCCGCCGCGCAGCTCCGGCAGCTTGCCGACACCATCTTCATCCCATAAGCCGGTGCCAAGCAGCTGGTACTGCGCGCGGTCCAGCCCCTTGGCCTGAAGATCGTCCACCAGCATCTTCGCCTGCTCCGCGCCTTCGGCCACGAACAGCGCCTTGAAGGGCTTGGTTGCCGCCTGCTGGCTCACCCGCTCGCTAGCGGCCAGCATATTGGAGGGTGTTTTCGCGTAATGCTCATCCACCGCCAGCGCGCCGCCGCGCGTAGTCACCGCCTTCTGCAGCGCTTCCGTCACTGTAACGCCGTATGGATCGTTTGGGGTAATGGACGCATAGCTCATGATCTGCCTTCCGGCTGCGTAATCGGCCACGCGCTTCACCTGCTCCTCCGGCAGGAAGCCGTACACGAAGACGCCGTTTCCGGCCACGGCGCGGTTGTTGGAGAGCGCAATCACCGTCACGCGCCGCGCTTGCGCCACCGGCGCAACCGCACTGACCGACTGGCTATAGAGCGGCCCAATAATCAATTCCGCTCCCTGGTCCAGCGCCTGCTTCGCCACTTCCGCGGCGATGGTCGGCGAGCTGCCGGTATCCTTGGGAATCAGCACAATCTTCGCCTTCACCTGATCCGGCGGCAGGCTGACGTAACTGTCATACAGCGCCAGCTGCGCCGCATCCATCAGCGTGCTGCCGAGCGCCTGCCCGTCGCCACTTAGGGGCAACAGCAAGGCAATTTTCACCGTCGGCACATTGGCCGGAATCGCCGGTTCCGGGCGCGGCATGGGCATGGAGGCCGCCGGTTTCGGCAGCGGCCCCGGCTGTTGCTGCACCGGCTTGCGCGCGGCGGGCGGCTGCTGCACGCAGGCGCTGACGGCCAGCACGGCAAGAAGAGAGAAAACGGGCGAAAAAGGTTTCATACGGGGAGCCTGACGCTTATAGTGATGGCGCGTCTTTAGCACAGCTTTCATCAGGATGGTATAGTGAAACTCAACGCCCAGCCCGAACCCCTGCCGCCGGGCCTCTACATCGTCGCCACGCCGATCGGGAACCTGCGGGACATCTCTGCCCGGGCGCTGGCCACGCTCGCCTCCGTCGATGTCATCGCCTGCGAGGACACGCGCGTCACCGGCAAGCTGCTGCACCATTACTCCATCGCCACCAAAACTCTCCCCTACCACGACCACAACGCCGCCCGCACCCGGCCCGAGCTGCTCGCGCGCATCCAATCCGGCGCGCGCATCGCGCTGGTCTCGGACGCCGGTACACCGCTGATCTCCGACCCCGGCTACAAGCTGGTGCGCGAAGCGCAGGACATGGGGCTGCATGTAAGCGCCATTCCCGGCCCATCCAGCGTGATGGCGGCGCTCTGCATGAGCGGCCTGCCAACCGACCGCTTCCTTTTTCTCGGCTTCCTCCCTACTGCCGCCGCGCAGGCGCGCAGCTTCCTGGAGCCTTACGCATCTGTGCCCGCCACGCTGGTGATCTTCGAATCCGCCAAGCGCGTCGCCGCCACCCTTTCGCTATTGCACGAACTGCTCGGCGAGCGCGAAGCCTGCCTCACCCGCGAACTCACCAAACTCTATGAAGAAGCAAGGCGCGCGCCTCTTGCCGAACTGGCCGCGCATTACGCCGCCGCGCCTGAGCCGAAAGGCGAGGTAGTGCTGGTGATCGCCCCGCCGCCCCCGCGCGAAATCAGCGATGAAGCGCTGGACACTGCACTGCACAATGCACTGTCGCGCCTTAAGCTGAAAGACGCCGTGGCAGAAGTCGCCGCCATGCTGGACGTGCCGCGCAACCGCGCCTATGCGCGGGCGCTGGAACTGCGAAAAGAATCCGATGACGACGCATAAGCGCCTGCAAGCCTACCATTTCGGCCTCTCCGCCGAGGAAGCGGCGGCGCGCTGGCTGAAGCTGAAAGGCTACACCATCCTTGCCCGCCGCCTGCGCAACGCCTTCGGCGAGATCGACCTGCTTGCCATGAAAGGCGACACGCTGGCCATCGTGGAAGTCAAAGCCCGGCGCAGCTTCCGCGACTGCCTGGAAGCGGTGACGCCAATGCAGCAGCAGCGCCTGATCCGCGCCGCCACCTCGCTCATGGCCTATCCCGGCAAATTCACTGGACGAATCGTGCCCGGGCGCACTAATATCCGCTTCGACCTCGTCATGATCGTCCCCTGGCGCTTCCCGCGCCATCTGAAGGATGCATGGCGGGAATAGCACTCCCCCTCTCCCTCAAGAGGAGGGGGAGTTATGCATCGGCCTTGCTTCTGGAAAGAGTAAATCATCATGCTTGTACTTACTGCCCGCTTCCGCCCCCTGCTCCTCTGCACTGCCCTGCTCGCCGCCTCCACCGCGCTCTCGGGCTGCGCCCTGCTCGCCTTCGGCGCCGGCGCGGGCACGGTGGCGGTGGTATCGGAGGAGCGCTCCACCGGCGCGATTGTCGATGACAATAAAATCTTCCTGCACCTGAAATCGCTCTACGCCAAATCCGAGAATAACGACATGTTCGGCAATGTAAGCGTAAAGGTGAACGAGGGCGTGGTGGTCCTCACCGGCAACGTGGACAAGCCGGAGACACAGGTGGAGGCCTCCCGCCTCGCCTGGACGGTGCCGGGCGTGAAGGAAGTGCATGACGAGCTGACGGTAAATGACAAATCCAGCTTCTGGAACTACTCGCGCGATGTCATCATTAGCAACCAGATCCGCGCCCGCTTGCTCGCCACCAAAGGCATCCGCTCGATAAACTATTCAGTGGTAACGGTAAACCAAGTGGTCTACCTCACCGGCATCGCCCAGGACCAGGCGGAGCTGGACCGCGTCACATACGTGGCCAGCACCACCAATTACGTGCAGCGCGTCGTCAGCTATGTCCGCCTGAAGGATGACCCGCGCCGCACCCAGTCCGCCCCCGCCTCTTGAAAAAACGCTGATTATCCATACCTATTCAGTCATCCCGGCCTGCGCCGGGATGGCAAAAGGAGGCATGCATGCTCAAAACCGGTTTATTGCTCGCGGCGATCACCGCGCTGTTTTTAACCGTTGGCTATATGCTTGGCGGCGAAGGCGGGATGATGTTCGCGTTCCTCTTCGCGCTTGCCACCAATTTCATCAGCTACTGGTTCTCCGACAAAATCGTGCTCAGCATGTACCGCGCGCAGCCGATCGGCCCACAGGATAATCCGGAAATTTACAGTATCATTGAACGCTTAAGCCGAAACGCGGGCATCCCGATGCCCAAAGCCTACCTGATCGATTCTGACCAGCCCAACGCCTTCGCCACCGGTCGCTCACCCGCGCACGGGGCGGTTGCCGTTACGTCCGGGCTGCTGCGCATGCTCACGCGCGATGAAATCGCCGCCGTAATTGCGCATGAACTGGCGCATATCAAGAACCGCGATACGCTGATCATGACCGTTACTGCCACCATCGCCGGGGCCATCGGCTCACTGGCGCATCTCGCTTTTTTCTTCGGAGGTTCGCAGCGTGATGGCGAACGCAGCCTCGGCCCGATTGGCGGGCTGATCGTCGCGCTCTTGGCTCCCTTCATGGCCATGCTGGTGCAACTGGCCATTTCGCGCACCCGCGAATATGGCGCGGATGAAACCGGGGCCGGTATCGCCAGCGATCCGGCAAGCCTGGCATCGGCGCTTCGCAAAATCAGCGCAGGCGCGGAGCGCATCCCTAATTACGCGGCAGAATCCCACCCCGGCACGGCACACTTGTTTATCATGAACCCTCTGCATGGAAGTGGCATGGATAACCTATTCTCCACCCACCCCAACCCGGAAAACCGCATCCGCCGCCTGGAGGAACTGGCAGCGCAGACGCCGCGCGGCATTATTACACCCCAACCGCATGTGCAGCGCCGGGGAAGCTTTAATTTCTAACGCATTTACTATTGTACCCGGTCCGCCCCTAGGCGCAGCCGGGGATGACGGAGATTATATCATCACCAGGGCGCTTTTTCGTTTGCCCACACATCCGCCTGACCCCAGCCGAATTCACCGCGGTCGGCATTGCTGGAGGCCAGCGAGAAACGACAATAGGAAAATCCTTCGTTCCAGCCCTGCTTATACTGATCGTTCGCACTCATTTCAGGACGTTTTTTAAAGCCGTACATGGCCTTGTACGACCAGTCGCCTTCCGCCGATAGGCCGCTGTCGCATCCGTCTTCCCAGCCGAGCTTATATTCCGGCGTGCCGGGCGGATCGACGCCGAGCAGGGTTGCCGGACGGCACCCTGGCAGCAGGCCGGCAAGAAGCAGCAGGAGGCAGATTTTCGGATGTTTTTGAAAGCAGGTCATGGATTATCTTACCGTTTTTCCTGACAGAAGTCAAAATTCCACGTAAATACAAGATTTTTTACCGGCGTCATTCATTCATTTTCCGGCATAGCGGTTGATTATACAGCATAACTTTCGTATAGTGGCTTTATTTATTAATAAATTATCCCAGCTTCAATGTTCCTGCGCCTACCGCTTCACGCCTTTTACCTCGCCCTGCTGGCCTTTGCCCTGCCCGATCTGGCTTATGCCCTGAGTTCGTTTGACCAGAGCTTCTGCCGCATCGCCAGCATTTTCCAGACCACGTCGGAAATCCTCGGCATTATCGGGCTCTGCACCTTCGGCATCATGCTGCTGCTGGGAAAAGGCACCTGGGGCACGGCCCTACTGCATGGGGTGGCGGGGGCCATTTTCCTCGGGGCTGGGGAAATCGCCGGGCTGCTCGGCGCTGGCGGCACCTGCCCGTAGATTACGGCAGCAATCCGCCCAAGGCCCGCCCGCCAAGAATATGGACGTGGAAATGGTGCACCGTCTGCGAAGCATCCGGCCCGAAATTACTGATAATCCGATAGCCGCCCTCGGCTAATCCCAGTTTCTGCGCCACCGTCCGGACCGAGGCAAAGAACCCCTGCATCTCCTGCGCCGACGCACGCGCGGCGAAATCGTCGAACGAGGCATATGCACCTTTGGGCACCACCAGCACATGCACCGGCGCGGCAGGCGCGATATCCTCGAACGCCAGCGCATGCTCGTCTTCATACACCTGCTTGCAGGGAATCTCACCGCGCAGGATACGCGCGAAGATATTTTGCGGATCATAAGCCATACTGCACTCCAGCGTCATTAACCCTGCTTCATTCTAGCCGCACACCGCATAATCATGCGATGCGTTTATCATGCCTACGGCTTCTCCCGGCTGGCTTTTTCCATCAGCCCCGAAATGCCCTCGCGGCGCTGCATCTCCTGCATTACCTCATCCGGCGCAATTCCGGCTTCGGCCAGCAGGATCAGCCAGTGAAACAATAAATCAGCGCTTTCCTTCACAATCTCCAGCCGGTCGTCACGTAAAGAGGCAATTACCACCTCCACCGCCTCCTCGCCCACTTTCTGGGCAATCTTCGGCGTGCCTTTCACAAACAGCCGCGCCACGTAGGATTCCTCTACGCTGACATTGCGCCGCTCCTGCACCACCCGGTAAACATGGTTCAAATACCCCGCATCCGCATTCATTCGCTCGCCTTTCGCTATGCCTGTCATGTTGAACGCATGTAAGAAATCTTTATCCGTACCCAGCACATAAGAAAAGAAAGATTCCTCGCATGCGCTCGCAATGGCAGCGCGCTACATCCTAACCGGCACGCCCGCCTCCCGCATCGCCCGCTTCACCTGCGCGATGCTGAATGTACCGAAATGAAACACCGACGCCGCCAGCACCGCGCTGGCATGGCCCTGCGTCACCGCCTGCGGAAAATGCGCCAGCTCCCCGATGCCGCCCGAGGCAATCACCGGAATCCGCACCGCATCCGCCACCGCGCGCGTCAGTGCCACATCCACCCCCTGCTTGGTGCCGTCGCGGTCCATGGAGGTAAGCAATATCTCCCCCGCCCCGCATTCTTCCATCCGCTTCGCCCACGCAACCGCATTCAGCCCGGTGGCATTGCGCCCGCCATGCGTGAAGACTTCAAATCCGCTATCACTTTTGCGCGCATCAATCGCCACCACGATGCACTGGCTGCCGAATTTCTCCGCCGCCTCGCGCACGAATTCCGGCCGCTTCACCGCCTCGGTATTGATCGACACCTTATCCGCCCCCGCCAGCAGCAACTTGCGGATATCCTCAAGGCTGCGCACCCCGCCGCCGACGGTCAGCGGCATGAAGCACGCCTCCGCCACGCGCGAGATCACGTCATAAATAATCGCCCGGTTATCCGAAGACGCCGTAATATCCAGAAAACACAACTCATCCGCCCCTTGCGCATCATATGCCTTCGCGCACTCCACCGGGTCCCCGGCATCCACCAGATCGAGAAACTGCACCCCCTTGACCACGCGGCCATCTTTGACGTCAAGGCAGGGAATGATACGGGTTTTGAGCATATCAGAGCTTCAGTACTTCATCGGGCTTAATCGCCCCCTCATACAGCGCCCGCCCAATCACCACGCCCTGAATCCCGTAATCCTCATACTGCTTATACGCTGCGATATCCTCCGCCTTCGAAATCCCTCCCGAAGCAATCACCGGCGTGGAGAGCGCCTCGGCCAGCGCCACGGTTTCTTCGATGTTGGGCCCCTCCATCGCCCCGTCGCGGCTGATGTCGGTGTAGATGATGGCGCAAACGCCGCAATCTTCGAATTTGAGCGCGAGGTCAATCGCCTTCTGCTCCGTCACCTCCGCCCAGCCGTTCAAGGCCACCTTGCCGTGCATGGCGTCGATGCCCACGGCCACCTGGTCCGGGTAGCGGCGACAGGCTTCCTTCACCAGCAGCGGGTTTTTCTGCGCGACCGTTCCCAGAATCACGCGGCTCACGCCCGCATCCAGCCATTTGCCGATCACGTCCATGTTGCGTAATCCCCCGCCCAGTTGCACCGGCATCTTCACGCGAGAGAGAATGGCTTTCACCGCCTGCTCATTGGCGGGCTTGCCCTGGAACGCACCATCCAGATCCACCAGGTGCAGCCACTCGAAGCCCGATTGCTCAAAGGCTTCCGCCTGATCGGCGGGGGAATCGGAAAATACCGTGGCTTTATCCATGTCGCCACGCAGCAAGCGCACGCAGCGTCCTTCTTTCAAATCAATCGCGGGGTAGAGAATCATGCTATCCTTGTCATCCCCAAGCCTGACCCGGGGACTCATCATTATTAAAAAAGTACATTAACTCTATTTTCGATGGATTCCCGGGTCAAGCCCGGGAATGACAAAATAAATAATTATACGAGGCTGGTGATCGGCTCCAGGTTCTTGTAGTAAAACCGCCCGGCCACCATCTGGGCGCTCACGAATTCATAGGTGGGAAGCGTGCCCCACAGCACATAGCCGCTTTCCTCATAGAGCCGGATCGCCGCCTCCTGCGTCTCGCGCACGCTGAGCTTCAGCACGGAAAACCCCTGTTTCCGCGCCTCGCGCTCGGCTTCTTCCAGCAGCGCTTTCGCCAGCCCATGCCCACGCGCCCACGGGGCCACAAAGTGCGCCTCGATGGAGGCGGCAAAGGAGGAGGTTTCCTTGCTCAACCCCGGCTTCACCAGCTGAATGCTTCCCGCCAGCGTGCCGTCCAGCCGCCCGCCCAGCAGCACGCGCTCCGGCACCACCAGCACCCCGTTCCAGTAAGTCTCCAGCGTATCGCGCGACGGCGGAATTACCCAGTTGAAGCCAATACCTTCGCGGATGGCGTCCTCGGTCGCCTGCACGAGGTCAGACAAATCGGCATGGCGGAATTCGGTGAGACGCTCGACTTTGACAGCCATAATAAAATCAGAAGGATAAAAAGACCACCGGATGACTACCCGATTCTCCGCGCTACGTCACCCATTAATCGATGAATTTATGCACTAAGAAAATTCTGCAGCAACTTTAGCCCCGCCGACTGACTCTTTTCCGGATGAAACTGCGTGCCCATAATGTTCCCGCGCCCGATCACCGCCGCTATTTCTCCGCCATACTCGCTCACGGCCAGCACATCCTTTACATGCGCGCAGCGTGCATGGTAGCTGTGCACGAAATAGGCGTGCGCCCTGTTCTCAATCCCCTCTAGCAGCTTATGCGCGGGCGCTTTCACGCGTAGCTCATTCCAGCCCATATGCGGAATTTTGAGCGAAGCATCCGCCGGCGCAAGCGGCACCACTTCTCCTTTTATCCACCCGAGCCCTGCATGCTCGCCATGCTCGAATCCGCGCTCCAGCAGCATCTGCATGCCGACGCATATTCCTAAAAACGGCGTATCGCGCACCACGCACCGCTCCTGCATCGCCTCGATCATGCCGGTAATGGCGCGCAGGCCCCGCATGCAGTCGGCATAGGCCCCGACACCGGGCAGCACGATATGGGTGGCCTTGGCAAGCTCCGCCGGGTCGGGCGTTACTATAATCGCATCCTGCGCATCCGCCACATACTCAAAGGCTTTGGCCACCGAGCGCAAATTACCCGAGCCGTAATCGATGATAACAACACGCCGTGACGGCATCAGGAAAACACGGATTGCGGCGCCAGCAACCGCTCAAAATAACGTTGCTCGGCACGCAGCTTACTGTCGCCGGTGACGATATCGGCGGTGATATAACCCTGCCGCTTCAGCCGCGCGCGCAGCCAGTCATTGGCCGTGAATCCCACCACCGCCTGCACCCCCAGCTGCGCCATGCCAATGCTGATTGGGTGCAGCACATGCTCCGCCTTCAGCGCATAGAGCGCCAGCTGCACGGCAAACACGCCCGCCGCCGCCAGCCACAAGCGCTGGTAAAGCAGCCAGACCACCATCAGGAAAAACGCGGGGAAGCTGAAGCCTTCCTTCACGAACCGCACCTCCTCCGGAGTCGCGCTGCCGGGCTTGCGGTGCACGCTGTAAATATGCAGGCGGTTAAACATTAGAGCGAACTCCCCAGCGTGCCCTTGGTGGAGGGAACGCTGCCTTGCTGCCGCGGATCGAGCGCCACCGCCTCCCTCAGCGCCCTCGCCAGCCCTTTAAAGCAGGATTCAACGATATGGTGCGTATTCACCCCGTACAGATTCTCCACATGCAGCGTCGCCCCCGCCGCGAAGGCAAACGCCTGGAACCATTCGCGGAACAACTCGGTATCCATCTCGCCGAGCTTGGGCTTCGGCATCTCCACCTTCCACACCAAATAGGGCCGGCCCGATAAATCAATCGCCACCCGCGTCAGCGTTTCATCCATGGGGATATAGGCATGCGCATAGCGGGTGATACCCTTACGCTCGCCCAGCGCCTGCGCCACCGCCTGCCCGATCAGGATGCCGGAATCCTCGGTGGTGTGGTGCCCGTCGATATGCAAATCCCCTTTTGCCTCCAGCGTCAAGTCCATCAGGCTATGCCGCGAAAGCTGCTCCAGCATATGATCGAGAAATCCGATGCCGGTGGAAACGCGGTACACACCGGTTCCATCGAGATTCAGCTCGGCGCGGATTTGTGTTTCTTTGGTATTGCGGGAGAGGGAGGCGGTGCGCGGTTGGGTCATAGGGAGTATATTACGCAAATAAAACGCTTCTTTTCAAATAGTTCTTTACAAAACCAGCAAAAATGGTTATATATAAATACACCATATTAGGTATATAGGTATAAAATGGTCTTAAGCATCAAAGACCCGGAAGCGGACCGGCTGGCGCGCGCGCTGGCAGCCAAAACCGGCGAAACCATTACCGCCGCCATCATCTCGGCGCTGCGTGAACGCATGGCGCAGGAGAATCACAAGCAGGGGCTGGCCGACATTGTCGTTGAAGAAGCGCTTGCCATCGGCCAGCATTGCTCCCGCCTGCCGGTACTGGATGCGCGCAGCCTGGAATCCATGCTCTATGACGAAAACGGCCTTCCCAAGTGATTATCGATAGCTCCGCCGTCATGGCCATCCTGATGGATGAACCGGAAGCCAAACGTTTTGCGCTGGCAATTGCACACTCGCCGCGACGCTCCATGTCATCGGCGACATGGCTGGAAGTCAGCATGGCCATTACCCTGCGCCATGGCGAAGAAGGCGTGCGCAGCTTCGATCTGCTTGCCGCCAAGCTGGAACTGGCCATTATTCCTTTCACTCATATACACGCCACCATCGCGCGGCGCGCCTTTATCCGCTACGGCAAAAGCCTTCACACCGCCCGGCTGAACTTCGGCGATTGCATGGCCTACGCACTGGCCAAAGAAACCGGCGAGCCGCTCTTATTCAAAGGCGAGGATTTCTCCCGAACCGATATCGAAGCCGCCCCGTATTAACGCTTCCGCTTGAATGCAGGGCCGGAGCACTTATCTGATAGGCATAGCCTCTTCATGAAAGATATTTCCATGCTCAACCCCACCAATCCCCACCCCAATGACTCCCTCTGGTATGGCACCACCATCCTCTGCGTGCGGAAAGACGGCAAAACCGTCATCGCCGGCGACGGACAGGTAAGCCTTGGCCCCACCATCATCAAGGCCACCGCCAGAAAAGTGCGCACGCTGGCAAACGGCAGCATCATCGCCGGCTTTGCGGGAGCCACCGCCGACGCCTTCACCCTGTTCGAGCGGTTGGAAGCCAAGCTGGAGAAACACCCCGGCCAGCTTACCCGCGCCTGCGTGGAACTGGCCAAGGACTGGCGCACCGACCGTTACCTGCGCCGCCTGGAAGCCATGATGGCCGTGGCCGACGCCAAAACCTCCCTCATCCTCTCCGGCACCGGCGACGTGCTGGAGCCGGAAGACGGCGTCATCGGCATCGGCTCCGGCGGCAATTACGCACTGGCCGCCGCAAGGGCGCTCAAGGAAGTGGCCGGAATGGACGCCGAAGAGATTGTAAAACGCGCGATGAAGATCGCAGCCGATATCTGCGTCTATAGCAACCACAATGTGACGATGGAGCGGCTTGCAGAGTAACGCCCACAAAAAAACACTAATAAAGCAGCGACTTAATATAATTTGTTTGAATAATATCATAATTTCCATTAATATTTTAGGCTAAGATTTTAACTTTCAAAGCCATTATTATGGAACTATCAAAGGAAGATGCGCTGCTTTGGCTAAAAGAAAGATTACCCTGGCGCTCCAGTAGCCAAGGAATTCCCAAAATCTACTATGACACTTCGCAAGACCTTATAGCTCGAGCGCATGATTTGGATCAAAGCGATAAAGCATTTGTAAGCAAAGTATTAGAAAAGCATTCGCATTACCATGCAAATCATTTATATGGAGCGTTAAAACTAGGAAATAATACGCATCATCATTTATGGATTAAGAACGATTTAACGCGCAGATTGCTATCTGATCCCGATTTAGCTAAAGCTTGTAGCATTAAAAGCAGGGATAAAACTTTTATCGATGATATATTGACTATCGCCGCTAGCATTCCCGGATGGGAACGGGATAATAAAGGCAAGCTTTGCTACGTAGATAAAAAATTTTTTGCTGCCATGGAAGAACGAGGGGTTTGCGGAAGAGATTTAGCCTATCTTTTGCACGATGGTGCGGTAATGCATTTTGTTCCCGGCAAAATTGGCGATCCGCAAATTTTTCATTTTCGAGAACCGCTTAATACCTATTTTGAGCAACAATTCTCACAATCGCAACGTAACGCCTCAATGCGTGCTGCAGAGGGAATAAATCCGCATATGGAAGAAATGCGCCTGTATGCCACATCCGTTGTACAGCCTGCAGGCGAATGGTGCGATCGATTATCTTCACCTTCTGTTTCTAAAAACCTTAGCGACTATATAAAGACTGGTCGTAGCCGCGAATAGTGTAATCGTTAAAACATTTGACATACGCCAGACAGGCCGCATCATGCACGCTGGTCAAATAGCCTGCCTATCGCAATGTCCCTCATCAAATCCACCGCCACTATCGGCTTCTATACCCTGATTTCGCGCATCCTCGGCTTCCTGCGCGACGTCACGATTGCCTCCGGTATCGGGGCCAGCATGCTGTCGGATGCGTTTTTTGTGGCGTTTAAAATCCCCAATTTCCTGCGCCGCCTGTTCGCCGAGGGCGCGTTCAACTCCGCCTTCGTCCCCATGTATGCCGGGATGCTGGCTGCTGAAGGCAAGGAAAAAGCGATGGAATTTGCCGATGAAGCGCTTTCCTTCCTTGTTTGCACGCTCCTCATCATCAGCGCCGCGTGCATTCTCTTCATGCCGTTTTTAATGCCGGTGCTGGCGCCGGGATTTTCGGGTGAGAAATACGACATTACGGTGACGCTGACCCGCATCACCATGCCTTATATCATCTTCATCTCGGTGGTGTCGCTCTTAGGCGGCATCCTGAACAGCTTCCACCGCTTTGCTGCTGTGGCCGCCACGCCGATCCTGATGAATATCTGCCTGCTGGTCATCCCCACGCTGGTAGAGCCATTCGTACCCACTTTCGCGCATGCGCTGAGCGTCGCCGTGTTTGCCGCAGGCGTGGCGCAGATGGTCTGGCTGATTGTCTTCTGCAAGCGCCTGCGCATCATGCCGCGTCTGAAAGCGCCGAAACTCACGGCGGAGGTGAAGAAGCTCCTCGCCCTGATCGCCCCTGCGGCTCTGGGGGCAGGCGTGGCGCAGGTAAATTTATTCATCGACCTCATCATCGCCTCCACCGTGGATAAGGGCGTCTCCTACCTGTACTATGCCGACCGCATCAATGAGCTGCCGCTCGCAGTGATCGGCATTGCCGTCGGCACCGTGCTGCTGCCCATGCTCTCCCGCCAGGTGCGCGAAGGCAAGCGTGAGGAAGCCAGCCACAGCCAGAACCGCGCGCTGGAGCTGGCGCTTTTCTTAAGCCTGCCCGCCAGCGCCGCGCTGATGGTGATCGCCGAGCCGATTGTGCGTGTGCTGTATGAACGCGGCGAATACAGCCTTGCCGATTCGCTGGCCACCGCGCCCGCCCTGATGGCCTTTGCCGCCGGCCTGCCCGCCTTTGTGCTGGTCAAGGTACTCTCCCCGGCCTTTTACGCCAACCGCGACACCAAAACCCCGTTCAAGATCGCCACGCTCTGCATCGTGGTGAATCTCTGCCTGAACCTCACGCTGATCGGACCGTTCAAGCATGTCGGCATGGCCATGGCCACTTCGGTTTCCGGCTGGCTCAACGTAGGCCTGATGATCATTATCCTGCACCGCCGCGCCCTCTTTTCCGCCGACCGGATACTTCTGCAACGCCTGCCGCGCATCCTGCTGGCGGTAGCCGCCATGAGCGCGGCGCTCTATGCGCTGAGCCCTCATCTCGCCGCCTACTGGGAAGCGCATTTCCTGCTGAAAGCCGCCGCGCTGAGCGCACTGGTCATCGCCGGCATCGCCACCTATGCCGCCACCGCGCTTCTGACCGGCGCCGTCAGCCCCGCGCATCTGCGCAGCATGCTGCGCCGCAGCAAAAAAAGCTCGTAACATGCTATTGATTCTCTCCCCCTCCAAAACGCAGGATTTCGAAAGCCCGCTCCCGAAACTGCCCTGTACATTGCCGGAACTTCGCAACGACTCGCTGCTGCTGGTGAAGGAGCTGAAGAAATACAGCCCGGCCAGGCTCGAATCGCTGATGGATATCAGCCCCAAGCTCGCAAGCCTGAATCATGAGCGCTTCCAGCGATTCGCACCGGAATTTACCGAAGCGAACGCCCGCCCCGCCCTGCTCGCCTTCCGCGGCGACGTCTATGACGGGCTGCAGGCCGACAGCTTCTCCAAAGCCGACATCACCTTCGCGCAATCGCACTTGCGCATCCTCTCCGGCCTTTACGGCCTTCTCCGCCCGCTCGACCTGATCCAGCCCTACCGGCTGGAGATGAAAACAAAACTGAAAACCCCGCGCAGGAAGGATTTATACGCCTTCTGGGGCAGTCGCATCACCGACCGGCTGAACGACGCGCTGGCGGCTTCCGGTAATGATACGCTGATCAACCTCGCCTCGGAGGAGTATTTCAAAGCGGTACAGCCGGAAAAACTGAAAGGCACCATCATCACTCCAGTATTCAAAGAGCATCACAAGGGCAAACTACAGGTGATCGCCCTGTTCGCCAAGCAGGCGCGGGGGATGATGGCAAACTACTGTATAAAAGAAAGAATCCGCAAACCTGACCTGTTACGGTCTTTTAACATGAATGGGTACTGTTTTGCCCCTGACCTTTCGGATGCTGCCACATGGGTATTTGCACGCCGTCAGTAAAAAAACCTGCCGCCTATGGCCTAATTTAAAGTGGATTTCCGGTTAGGCGCTTACTATAGTAACATCTTAACCATTATTAATGTCAATCCGCATGCATCCTTCTACTGACGCCCCATCTTCCCCACTTCCTTTCCACACCTTATCGCCCGCAAAACTGGCGGAAACGCTTGGGAAAGCGATGCAGACGAAAAAGCTGAGCCCTGAGGAACGAATCTATGCGCGCGCCCTGCTGCTAAGCGTTGCCGGCGTTGGGGTTGGGATCATGGCAGAAGAATCAAGCCTGCGCGGCGGCACCCAGGCTCGTAAAGCATCCCCCGCCTGGAGCATTCCACGGGTTGGCACCTATGAAGGCTCGCTGTACGATTTGATCGATGCCGCAAAAACGCACGCGGTGGAGCGCAGCATACAGCCGCAAACTATCACCATTACTGCGCACCCCAATTTCAGCCGCTCACACAGGCTGGTTGAACTCAGCCATGACTTAAGCCGCGAGCTTGGCAAGCTGGACCGACAGGCGCAGGCGGAAATCGAGCGTACCGGCGCGCTTCCCGGCACCAATGCCGGCAAAACCATTACGGAAATTCTGGCAAGCATCAAGCGCGAACTAAAGCCGCGCACCGGTCGCAACCGCTATGAAGAATTGAAAGAAACCACGCTTGATTTTATCCCCACCCTGATGCAGGCGGCGGATGAACAGATCGACCTGTTTAAAACGCGCAAGGCTATATTGCGCGGCGGCCAGGGCGAAGCAAAAGCGACCTTTACCAGCCTGGCGCAACTGGATGCGGTAGCGGCGACCTTGCCTAAATACAATAGCTGGTTCGCCGATGGCGACGGCAAACGCACCTGCCACGTCTATGATATGGAAGTCGCCGTTCCGGCGGTAAAGCGGGCCACCTACGCGCATTACCAAGCCGCACTCGATGGATTTAAGAAATTGCCGAACGGCAAGCTGGGGGCCGTGGATGTAGACCGCTGGAAGCGCGAGCTCGGCAATGAAATCACGCTGCTGCATGACGTAGAGGAACGAGCGGTAAAACGCATGCAGGCATTGAATGAATTTCTTGCCGCCTCGGAAGAATATCGCAAAGCCGACCCGCAGAATGTACCGGCACAGCGTAAAGTGGATGCCGCGCGCATCAAAGCCCAGGCGGCCAGCTCCGCCTATATGGAGAAGCTGAACGAAAAGATCGACGGCCAGCCTGTGTATGATATCCTGAGGCAGGATAAAATATCCAGGCTGCGGCAGGAAATCGGCGGGGCGCTGTCAGAAGCATATTCTGGAAAAACCACGCTCGATCCACTGCATAAGGAATTAGCGGAAGATTTATATACTAAATTATCCGCTTACGGCAATTTCGCCGTGCGCATGCAGCGGCGCGAAAACGCCAAGGAATACCGCGAGGTATTTGAATATCTCATGAAAAACTGCGACTCCTTGCGCAAGGAAGTAGCGCAGCGCAGCGGACTCAGTGAAGCCGAGGTGCAAGCCACGCAGCTGGATAGCAAAACGTCGCGCCAGTCGAGCAGGTTCAGCCGCGCCGTGCGCGCCCTGGCCGAAGCAGCCATGGATGATGCCAGCTCCGTCCGTCAACTGATATATGACCATTACCGCAGCCTTGCCGGCGATCTGGAGAAAGTGCGTAAACCTGGCGATAACGGCAATACGGGTGATGAAATCAAACCGCTGGAATACCGGGAACTGCTGACACTGGACGCGCTGGGATATTTCAATATGTCGCGGCTATACCCGGAAGCGTTCCAGGGTGGCTTCGTCATTGCCGAATATGCGCAGCCCAACACCACCTTCCTGCAGGAGCATGCCGACCCGCAACATAAGCAAGATGTGGCAAATGAGGTAAAAACCCGCGCCAAGACCGATATGGAGCTGCAGGTCGCGCTGGCGCGCTCCATGTGGGAACTCTCGCCCAGCGACAAGCAGGCAGGTAGAAAAGCCGTTTCCCTTCCCCTGATCCCGCTGCATGAAGACCCGGTGGCGCTTGAACATATCCCCGCCGCGCAGGCGGCATTGCGCGAGGGACCGCTTGCGCAGTATTTGCTGGAATATATGGGCATCAGAGGAAGCGAAGAAGAAAAAGCGGCGCTCGCGGCGCAGAAAGCGGTGCAGTACGTTACGGAATCCGGTGATTCCACCGCCAACCGCGGGCGCGAGGCAAATCATACAGAAAACTGGGACAAGGTAATGAAAGCGCAGGCCAAGCCGCTGACCGCCTATCAGGATCTGCGCCGCTACGGCTTCTCCGACGCCGAGATGGAACGCGCCAGCCTGGATATCGCCCTGCTGAAAAAAACCCATATCCTGGAAGGCCCGCCAGACATGGAGGCCTGTAGCGACAACAGCAAGCGCGCCACCATCATCGGCGCCGAGTTGGCCGAGCATTCGGTGCGTGAAAAAGCGCTGACGCAAGCGAAGCTGGCCGCGTCGAAAAACGAAAGCGAGCGCATGCCTCTGGTATTCGGCGGCCAGAATTACATGCTACGCAAACCTAAATATTACGGCCAGGGCGGCGCCGTCTCCCGCGCCACCGATACACCACTCGATACGGTACAGGCCACCTTCCAGGGAGAGCATCCCATGATGTTCGTGCCACGGTCGCTGGCACAGAAAGCCTATCACTCCCTGCTGGGGCGCCTGTACCTTACCGGCGAAGCCGCCTCCGGGCGCGCACCGGCGGCGGAATTGCAGGCAATCGCCTCCAGCGTCAACGGCACCGGGCTGGCCGCCAATATGGGCAACCGGCTGGGCTTTCCCGGCTCCGCCATGAGCGATGACGAGCGGGCACTGATGGAGCATACGATTGCATCCCGTATCGCCTCCACGCGCGATGATGAGCGCTATAACCGCTGGATGGAAAAATATGGCGGCCCGGCCCTTAATTACAGCGCCCGCGCCGGCAGCCGCGGTCAGGGCTTTAATGACGAGCGCGCCATCGGTGTAGCTGCCAAGGAAGGGCTGGCGGGGATATTTTCGAATATCATCGGCCTCTCGGCGCTGTTCGATTTCGGCCATATCGGCGGCGGCGGCGGCGTAATGACCGAAGCCAGTAAAATTGAGATGCAACGCTGGAAAAACAAGGATTATTCCATCCAGCACCGCCTGAGCGCGGCAGCGCTGATCGGCAATTTCGTAAGCCTTGACCATGCCTGGCAACAGGGGAATATCACCTATACGCCAAGCGACGGTGTGAAAGAGCCGGTACTAACGAAAAAGGGCGTTTCCGTGCCGCTCTCCACCCTAACCAAAGCCTATAAAACACAACTCGCCGCGCTGGATGAGCAAGACAAGCCGACCCTGCGTCACCAGCAGGAATATGATGCCGGAAACGGCGTGAAATTCGACAGCGCCGATCTGGTGATGGCGCACTTAAGCGAACAATTCCTGCGCCTGGAGAAAGGCCTGCATGCGATTTATGCGGACGAGCTGGCCCCAAAAGGCGGCAAGCGCCAATTGATCGATTTGTTCAATCCCAGCCACCATGCCGATATTTTAGCCACCAAGCAGCTCTTTAACGACGTGCTAGATCAGCTAAACGCCACCAAAGCCAGCAGCAAAGCCTTAAAGGCCAAGCCAAAGGAAGAACTCACCGCCGACGAGCAGGAAGCGCTGCAGCGCCGCGAATTGCTGGAAGGAGCCTATTACCTTATCTTTGAGCGCGGCGACGGCATCTTCCCCATGTCAGTGCTGATGGAACAAACCCTGCTCGCGCAAAAACCCGGCGCGCAGAAAGCCGCCTGAAGCAGGTTTACGAAATAATACTGAAATACGCCACATACATCGCCACCACCACAATCGGGGTCACGATGCCGCGCAGCGTAAAAAACCACAGCGGTATAATGCGGTTATTGAACAGGATGCTGTCGATACCCCAGATCAGCGCGTAAAGGAACGCGAACATCAGCAATCGCAGGTACATCTCATCGATAAACATGATGCCCCAGGCAAGCATCGAGGCAAGCACGCTCTCCATCAACATGTAATTGGCGATGCGCGGGTTAGTTTTCTGGTGATGCACGGCCAGCCCCCAATGCACCCCGCCGAGGAAGGAGAAAATGATTGCGGCATAATTCAGCAGCAGATTGAGGATATGCTGCAGATCATCATACCAGCGGAATGCGATCCCCAAGCTTAAGAACACGAATGGCAGGGTACCGGTAATGGCCAGCCAGAAGGGAATTCGGTCTTTCATTAACATCCTCGTCTTTACAGGCGAGGATAGGCAAAAAGTATTATTTATTCTTTAACAGGTCGCGGATTTCCTGTAGCAACTCTTCGCTTTTCGTTAAAGCGGGGGGCTTGCTCTGCTGCGCCAGGTGAAAGCGGTTCATCTGCTTCACCAACATGAAAACCGCGAAGGAAACAATAATGAATCTCACTACCTCATTGATAAACTTGCCATAATTAATGGTAGCAGCTCCGGCGGCCTGCGCCTGCTGCAACGTGTCGTAATGCTCTTTGGAGAGGTTGATGAAGAAATTGCTGAAATCGATCCCGCCGATAATTTTCCCGATCGGCGGCATGATGATGTCATTCACCAGCGAATTCACAATCGCCGTAAACGCCGCCCCGATAATAATACCGACCGCCAGGTCCACCACATTCCCACGCGAGATGAATGCCTTGAATTCCTTAAACATACAGCCTCCTATATACTCCCTCTCCCGTGCAGGGGAAGGGATAAGCACCTGCACCCCATAACAAATTTCGGACGAACACTCTACATAAAACTATACGGATCGATATCGATCTTAATCCGCAAGGAAGACGGGTGCTTCATCCCCGCCATCCATTCCCCGAGCAGCTTCTGGATATGCAAGCTGCGCTCGGCCTTCACCAAAATACGGTAGCGGTGCCTGCCGCGCAGCAGAGAAAGCGGCGCCGGCGCGGGACCAAGCACTTCCAGCCCGGTGATGCGCGGGGCGGAGAGCACCATGTCGCGCGCATGCGCCATCGCCTGCTCCTCATGCTCGCCCTCGATGATGATCGCCACCAGCCGGGTAAAGGGCGGCATATGGCTGAGTTTGCGCGCCTCCAGCTCCTGCTCCATGAACGCATCGCGGTCGCCGGAGAGCAGCGCCTGCATCACCGGATGGGTAGGCAGGAAGGTCTGAATCATCACCACCCCCGGCGCGCTTTTCTCACGCCCCGCCCTTCCTGAGAGCTGGTGCAAAAGCTGATAGGTGCGCTCCGATGAGCGCAAATCCCCGCCGGTGAGCCCTAAATCCGCATCCACAATGCCGACCAGCGTCAGATTGGCGAAATGGTGCCCCTTCGCCACGATCTGCGTGCCGATCATGATATCCGTCTTCCCTTCCTCCATCGCCGCGATGCGCTCCTGCAGTGCGTCGAAACTCTCAATCGCATCGCTGGTCAGCACCGAAAGCTCCGCCTCCGGCAGAAACGCCTTCACCTCCTCCGCCACCCGCTCTACGCCCGGCCCGCACGGGTGAAACGTGCCTTCCTTGGCGCATTCAGGGCAATGATGCGGAATCGGCGTAATGGCTCCGCAATGGTGGCATTGCAGGCGTGGATTGCTGCGGTGCAGCACAAGCCAGGCGGTGCAGTGCGGGCACTGGAACCGGTAGCCACAGGCGCGGCAAAGCAGCAGCGGCGCATAGCCGCGCCGGTTTAAAAACAGCATCGACTGCTGCCCACGCCCCAGATTCTCCGCCAGCGCCTCGCGCAAAGGCGCGGAAATAAACGCCCCCTTATCCAACTGCACCTTGCGCATATCAATGGCTTTTGCCTCGGCAAATGTCGCCCCGGCATGACGTTCGCGCAGCTCCACGTGGTGATACTTGCCCTTCGCCGCGTTCCACAGCGTCTCCACCGACGGCGTAGCGGATACCAGAATCACCGGAATCTTCTCCATGCTCGCCCGTGCCACCGCCATGTCGCGCGCATGGTAGATCACCCCGTCCTCCTGCTTGTAGGAGGCGTCATGCTCCTCATCCGCCACAATCGCGCGCAAATCCCGGAACGGCAGGAACAGCGCCGAGCGCGCGCCCACCACCACCTTCGCCTCGCCCTGCACAATCGCGCGCCATGTGTGCTTGCGCTGTCCTGCGGGAAGCCCGGAATGCCACACGTGCGGCTTGCAGCCGAAGCGCTTGGCAAACCGCTCCAGCCATTGCACCGAGAGCGCGATTTCCGGCAGCATCACCAGCACCTGCCCGCCCTCCTTCATCGCATCGGCCAGCGCGTCGAAATAGACTTCTGTCTTGCCGGAGCCGGTCACGCCATCCAGCAGTGTCACCGAGAATCCCGCCCCGTTGCCTGCTTTCAGCCGCTCCGCCGCCTCCATCTGCACTGGTGAAAGCTTTACCTCCGGCAGAGCGGACGGCAGTTCAATCTTCGGTGCCCGCTCACGCTTGCCGGGCGCTTTCAAAGCCTCCGCCACCGGAAGGCTCATCTTGATTACCCCGCCCACGGGCGAAAGCGTGTACCACGCTACCCAGTCGATAAACTGGCGCATTTCCTCGCGCATCGGCGGCAGGTGGGAGTAATGCTCGATCAGCGGTTTGATCTTGGCGGCGTCCACCCCGCCCTTCCCCGCCCCCCAGACAATCCCCCGCATCTCTTTTCCGCCAAAGGGAGCCAGCACGTAATCGCCCGGCTGTAATTGCATCTCCTCAGGAACCCGGTAATCAAACCCGCGTGGCAAGGCGTTAGGCAACGTAATTTCCACAATTTTCATAATAAACATGCTCTGTCAGGCATAGGAGATTCCATAACAATTTGAATGAGAAACACTTGAAGAACAATCGAAATATACAAATACAGCTTTGGTGCTGCATATTATGTAAGCACCGGTACAGCCCGGCTTAATTAACAATGAATTAATTAATTCGCCTTATGATTAACTAGGGTTAACAGCTTTTGAAGTTGCCATGCATTTACGCAGCTTTTTCAAGAATCAAAATGGCGCATCTTCCGTCGAATATAGCCTGATTATCGCCCTGATCGTAAACTGCATCATCATGTCCGTTATCAGCCTTGGCATTTTTCTAAACCAGGCTTTTCATGGGTTGGATGGCGCTTTCCATGGCGGCCCCGGCGACGATGGCAAGGCTAATGCTTCGCCCAGCCCCATGCCTCGCTAATTAAACTGCGCGAGAGACTTGCCAAGCTGCCGGTTTGTTTAGTATCGTGGCCGCCTGTTTTAACCCGACCAGAGCCTAAGTCATGAAATTCTTTATCGACACCGCCGAAATCAAGGACATCATCGAGCTGAACGAAACCGGCATGGTGGACGGCGTCACCACCAACCCCACCCTGATCGCCCGCTCGGGTCGCAACTTCCTGGAGGTGATGAAGGATATCTGCGCCGTCGTCTCCGGTCCGGTCA
Organism: uncultured Rickettsiales bacterium; assembly: GCA_964409675.1. Taxonomy (GTDB): domain Bacteria; phylum Pseudomonadota; class Alphaproteobacteria; order Rickettsiales; family SXRF01; genus CAYMDD01. The sequence goes on from CAYPEF010000004.1 coordinate 40,406, forward strand.
GCGCTGAAGTGGCCGCCACCGATTATGAGGGCATGGTGCGCGAAGGCGAGAAGCTCGCCCGCATCGCCGACAATATCGCCATCAAAGTGCCGCTCACCTGGGATGGCCTCAAGGCCTGCCGCTATTTCGCCTCGCGCAGCATCATGGTGAACGTCACGCTCTGCTTCTCGGCGGCGCAGGCGCTGCTGGCAGCCAAGGCAGGCGCCACCTTCATCTCCCCCTTCGTCGGCCGCTTCGACGATATCGGCACCGACGGCATGACGCTGATTGCCGATATCTGCGCCATTTACAAGCAATACGAAACGATTAGCACCGAAGTACTGGTGGCTTCCGTGCGCAGCCCGCTGCACGTGGTGCAGGCCGGAAAATTAGGTGCGCATGTGGCCACCCTGCCGCCCCCGGTCCTCAAATCCCTCATCAATCACCCGCTGACCGACAAGGGCTTGGCAGCCTTCTTAAGCGACTGGCAGAAAACCGGCCAGGTGATCGCTTAAAGGAATTCCATGAATGAAAAAACCAGCCGTGCCAAACTGCCCGGCCTCACTGACATTCAAGTCCTTGAGTACCTGCGCGCGCACCCGCAGTTCCTGACCAAGCATCCCGAGCTGCTGGAAGTCCTCTCCCCGCCCGAGCGGGACTTGGGCGAAAGCGTGGTCGATTTCCAGCAATTCCAGCTGAAGAACCTGCAAAGCAACACCAAAAGCTTAAAGGAAAAATACGCCGGCCTCGTGGATTTCTGCCGCGACAACCTCTCCGTGCAGGGCCAGGTGCATGCCGCCGTGCTGCGCCTGGTGCGCGTGCGCAGCCTGGAGCAATTACTGGAAGTGCTGACGCTCGATTTACTGAGCCTCTTTGACCTCGACGTCGTGCGCCTCGCCGTGGAATCGGACGCCGCCGGAGCGGTGGATTCCTATTACAGCGAGGATAATTTCTCCGGTATCGTCTTCATCGAACCGGGCACGGTGGATGCGGCGCTGAATGGCCGGCATGCGCTTCTGATTGCCGATACATCCGAGCATCAGTTCCCCGGCTTCGAGCGCGTCTTCGCCGATTGCGAAAGCCTGATCGAATCCTGCGCCGTCCTGCGCCTGACGCTGGAAGACGTGCCCCGCAACGTGCTGCTCGCCTTCGGCGTGCGCTACAAGGATCGCTACCACCCCGGCCAGGGCATCGATTTGCTCGCCTTCCTTGCCGACGTGGTAGCGCACCAGCTGGATACCTACCTGAAAGACATGGATGAACCGGCATGAGCCTGGAAATCGTCACCGAACAGGTCGCCGAAATCTTCGAGCACTGGCTGGATTACTTAAGCGAAATGCGCGGCCTCTCCGAGCGCACCATTGTTGCCTACCGCGGCGACGTGCTGCAATTCTTCCGCTTTGCCTGCCGCCACCGCAGCGCCGAGGTGGATATGAAACTCTTGCAGGAGCTGGAGCTGCGCGATTTCCGCGCCTGGCTCGCCGCCCGAAATGGCGAAGGGCTGGACCATGCCTCTACCGCCCGCGCCCTTTCGGCGGTGAAAAACTTCTTCCGCTATCTGGAAACCAAGGAACTGATTACCAGCCCGCCGGTCTTTTCCCTGCGCACGCCCAAGCTCGCCAAGCCCCTGCCCAAAGCCCTGCAAGCCGAGGACTCGGCGCTAGCGGTAGACGCCATGGGCACACTGCATCCGGAAAGCTGGATTGCCGCGCGTGATGTGGCCATCATGCTGCTGCTCTACGGCGCAGGGCTTCGCATCGGCGAAGCGCTCAGTCTTTCCGTGCAGGCCATCAAGGGCAAGGACATGCTGGTAGTGCTCGGCAAGGGCGGTAAGGAGCGCGTGGTGCCGCTGCTGCCGGTGGTGCGCGAGGCAGTGGAGGATTATTTGCAGCAATGCCCCTACCGTCCGGCGGGCAAATCCCCCCTGTTCGTCGGCGCACGCGGGCAGAAGCTGGACCCCGGCGTCTTCCAGCGGCAGTTGCGTAAACTGCGCGCCATGCTCGGCCTGCCCGAATCCGCCACGCCGCACGCACTGCGCCATTCCTTCGCCACCCATCTGTTAGAGAGCGGCGCAGACCTGCGCTCCATCCAGGAACTGCTCGGCCACGCCAGCCTCTCCACCACCCAGCGCTACACCAAGGTGGATCGCGAGCGCCTGCTCAGCGCCTTCAAGAAAGCCCACCCCCGCGCGTGAAACCCGAGCTGACGCTACGCCTGCGCAAGGAAGCGGAGAAGAAGATCCTCGGCGGCTTCCCATGGATATATAAAGGCGATTATATCGAATCCTCCGAACAGGTCATCGCCGAACCGGGCGCACTGGCGGACGTAGTAACATCACGCGGTGCCTATATCGGCACCGGCTATTTCAACCCCGCCTCGCAAATCGCCTGCCGGTTGCTCACGCGCAAAAAAGAACCCATCGACACCGATTTCTTCATCAAGCGCATGCGCGCCGCCAGCGCTAAACGCGAAGCCCTGTTCCCCGAACCCTACTGGCGCGCCGTGCACTCCGAAGGCGATGACCTGCCCGGCCTGCTGATCGACCGCTTTGGAGGCATACTCGTGCTGCAAACCGGCACGCTCGGCATGGAGCGCCTGCTCCCCCTTATCCTCGAAGCCGCCGAAACAGTCTTCTCCCCGGCGGCGATATTGCTGCGCAATGATAACCGTGCCCGCACGCTGGAAGGATTGCCACTTTATACCCGCATCATCAAAGGCAATATCCCCGACAAGGCGGAAGTGCATGAGAACGATTGCATCTATTTAGCCGACCTGCAACACGGCCAGAAAACCGGCTGGTTCTACGACCAACGCGGCAACCGCGCCCTTCTCGCCTCCCACGCCAAGGACAAAACCGTCCTCGACGCCTATTCCCACAGCGGCGGCTTTGGCTTGCTTGCGGCGAAGATGGCAAAAGAAGTCACCCTCCTCGACAGCTCCGCCCTCGCCCTTTCGCTCGCCCGCGACGCGGCGGCGTTGAATCAGGTGACGAACCGCTGTCATTTCCTGCAAGCCGACGCTCTTGAAGAAATGGAGCGAATGCATAAGCACGGCATGCGCTTCGACTGCATCTCCGCTGACCCACCGCCTTTCATCAAAAGCAAAAAAGACCTGCACGCAGGCCTGCGCGCCTACGAAAAAATCGCTCGCGCATCGGCTACGCTGGTATCGGATAACGGCCTGATGATGATCGCCTCCTGCTCTCACCACGCCACGCGGCCATTGTTCAGGCAGGCGGTGCTAAACGGTATTCACAAATCCGGACGTCAGGCACACATCATCGCTGAAACCGGCGTCGCCCCCGACCACCCGGTGCACCCGCACCTGCCGCAGAGTGGGTATTTGAAATCTTTGCTGTTACACTTCCAGAATAATCCCCTCTCAGGGAGAAGGCCAGGGTGAGGGTTAGCACCCCTATTTCCGACATCATTGTGGAGGAGAGAACCTTCACCCCACTCTCTCCCTGGAAGGGAGAGGAAGAATAGTAAGCTACTTCTCCTCCACCATATGCCGCTGCATTAGCGGCAGTTGGCACAGCGTGAACAGCACCGTCAGGCTCATCATGCCGAAGACCTTGAAATTCACCCAGAAGTCGGTGGGGAAATTGCGCCAGACCGCTTCGTTCACCCCGGCGAGGAACAGGAAAAACAGCCCCCAGCGGCGCGACAATATCATCCAGCCGCGCTCATCGAGCTGCACGGCGTATTCGAAGACGTATTTCAGCATCGGCTGCCCGCGCGCCCAGCCGATCAGTAAAATGGCGGCAAACAAAATATTAATCAGCGTCGGCTTGATTTTAATGAATAAATCGTTTTGCAGGTAAATGGTCAGCCCGCCGAAGACGGCCACCGCCACGCCGGTCACCAACGGCATAACGGCGATTTTCCTTGTTTTCCAGTAAGAAACGCCCAATGCCGCTGCCGTCGCCGCCATGAGGATCCCGGTCGCCGGAATCAGCCCCAACAGGCGATAACTAATGAAAAACGCCGCCAGCGGACCCAGTTCCGTCAACAGCCGCCACCCGGATGACATCTTTACAAACCCACGTATTTTAAGTAAATATTAAAAGGTACACGCTATAACTAGAGCATCTATATAGCATGTCGCATGCGTAAAACAACAGGAGCGGCCGCCCCTTGGAAACATCCGTACTGATCGTTGAAGACGAAGTGGCGATTGTCACGCTGTTACGTTACAACCTGGAGCGTGAAGGCTTCCGCGTCTATTCCACCGGCGACGGCGAAGAAGCCGTAAACATGGTACGCGACTACAAGCCCGACGTCATCGTGCTCGACTGGATGCTGCCCTCCATGAGCGGCGTGGAAATCTGCAAGCAGCTGCGCTGGAACCCGGAAACCAAGGCCATCCCGATCATCATGCTCTCCGCCCGCGGCGAAGAAGGCGACCGCATCCGCGGCCTCGACGCCGGCGCGGACGATTATATCGTCAAACCCTTCTCGCCCGCCGAACTGGTGGCCCGCATCCGCGCCATCTTCCGCCGCTTCCGGCCGGCGCTTTCCGAGAAAATATTATCGTATGCCGGCATCGCCATGGACGTTTCGGCGCATAAGGTCACGCGCAACAACATGGAAGTGCATCTGAGTCCCACCGAGTTCAGCTTGCTGCGCTACTTGCTCGAACATCCGGGCCGCGTTTTCTCGCGTGAGCAGTTGCTCGATTCCGTCTGGGGCCATGATATTTATGTGGAGCTGCGCACCGTGGACGTGCATATTCGCCGCCTGCGCAAGGGCCTCGACTATGATGGCCGCCAGCCCGACATCATCCGCACCGTCCGCTCCGCAGGGTATGCACTGGAGGAAGTGCCAGCAGGCGAGAGCGCGGAAGCGTAACACCTACCAGCCTTCGGTCCGCCCTTTTCCTTCTTCCGGGGACATTCTTCTGCGTGAGGGCGAAACTGTGCTGGCTTTCTGTACGGCATATTCATGCAGCACATCGTCATTAATAAAGCGTTGAAATCTTTCGATGATCGCACTACGCAAATCAGCATCTGATAACCGGTCTTGCGCGCCCGGAACATTTAATGCATTAATTTCATCAACAAGCCGATTAATATCCGGCCTCAGTTTTTGAGCAGACGCAGCAGAAAAGTTATTATCCACGACCGTTTTATTCTGCTCAGCAAGCGTCGGCATAACATAGTGATTAACAAAAGATGCCAGTTCGTTCGCAATAGCGGCATCAGAGGCGCTCCCAATCCTATGCTGCTCTTTGAGACCAACATAGTTATTCATAAAATCCACAAATGAAGGCATTAATTTTTCCGCATTTTGCGGGTTAAGCATCCCTAGCTTTGTTCGCATTCCGGCAATTTGCGCATCGATTGCAGCCTCACCCTCCGCCTGCGCTGCAAGCGAAAGATGATGAATAATACTACCCGATATACAGCAAGCATTTATAACCGACTGTATTTACTGATCGGCAAGGATTTCACTTTCCAATGGCCGGTATTGCCTGCGGATTGCCTGCAATGTTTCCATTCCTTCCTTCGTGAGAATGAAGCCACCCGATGCCTGATTCCCCCCTTTCATTAGATCGCAGGAGTGCAACGCTTTTTTCAGAATGTCACATGCCTGCCTGAATTCGGCGCTGCGGTAAT
>CAYPEF010000005.1:0-41952 GCA_964409675.1 uncultured Rickettsiales bacterium
CGCCGAGCAATTCGAAGTCGATATCCGCACGCAGGTGGTGGTGGCGATTATCTACTTGGCTACCAGCGCCGTGACCTGGTGGTTTGGCGACCGCGCGCCCATGCCTGGCAAACGGTAAATGCCATGGGCGCACCAGTTTCTGATCAAAACGGCACTACCAGCGCGCTGACCATCAATACGGAAACCACGCTGGGCAGCGCCATCACTGCTCCCGGCACTTACCAGCTGAATATGAACACAGCCAATCTAGCCGGTGGCGCCACGCCCGACATTCTGGAGCTGCGCGTTTATAGCAAAACGCTCTCCGGCGATACCAAAGCGCTGAAGGATATCTGGACGCTGGTGGGCGGCCAGGTGGTGCCGATCATCTACACGCCGCCTTATGCCGAGGTGAATTACCTGGAATTCACGCTCAAGCAAACCCAGGGAACCGGCCGCACCTTTGGCTACAACATCGTGAAGCTGGCATGAGCAATCTTCATTTACCCACTTCCGGCATCGTGGAAACGATCGGCGCGGTGACCGGAAGCACGAGCGGCACTTCCGTTACCACCGCCAGTATTGCCCAGCTCGCCGCCGCCACCAGCTTCGATTATGACGCCATTTGCGTAAACGCCATCGGCAACAATATCAGCGCCGATGCGGCCTTGGATATTTATCTCGGCGCTTCAGGCTCGGAATACACGCTGATCGATAAGCTGCGCATCACTAAGGCGAATACCAATCCGCAAGGCATCGCCGCTATGTTGCCGCTCGCCGTGCCGCGCGGCAGCCGGGTTTCCGCTAAGGCTTACGGCGGCACGGTAAATACAATTATCCAAGGCATGGGCATCGGCACGCTAGGTGTACGGGGCTATAATCGCGCTGTATCGATGGGCATTTCATCAAATTTTGGCGTGACCATCGCGCTCGGCGGCACCGCCAATGTGCTCACGGCGTGGACGCAAATCATCGCCTCAACGCCTCATCATTTCGATGGGCTAATGGTGGTGATCGGCAACGGGCAGCGCAGCGTTGCCAGCAATACGAATGCTTGGCTGGTGGATATCGCCATCGGCGCTTCCGGATCGGAGCAAGCGATTATCAAGCAGCTCTACACCATGAGCTTCGGCAACACGGTTTTCTTTATGACGCCGAGCTTCTTCGGGCCGTTTCCTTGCAGCATTCCTGCGGGATCGCGCATTTCGGCGCGCGCGCAGTGTAATTCCAACGGCGCTACCACTCGCAACATTGACGTAGCGGTTTATGGATTAATCAGATGAGCTGGGTTTCATTGTGGCCGATGGCGATAGCCAGCGATAATGAAACCGTTTCCAGCTCTCTCGATGTGCGCTGGAATGCCATTGCTACGGTTTCAAGTGCACTGGATGCCAGATGGGATACGCGCAACGCGATCATCAAAAATGGCGAGTTGCGGTGGAATCTCCTTAATGCTGCCAACCGCAATCTTGATGCGCGCTATAACGTCATCGGCTTGGCTTTCGCCACTAAGGAGCTGCGCTGGAATGTAATTCGCCTTGTCGGCCGCGCCGCCGATTTGCGCTGGAATGCTTTAAATACCGTCAGCAGGCAGCTCGATGCGCGTTGGAATGAAACAGCGCTGGCTGCGAAAAGCATCGATGCACGCTGGAACATGGATGGCAAAACAGGCCGTTCCATTGATTTGCGCCATAATATTTCCGCTGTGGTTGCCCGCGCGCTGGATGCGCGGTGGAATGCGCTGAATGTCCTGGGCCGGAATAATAGCCTGCGGTGGGATGTGCGCGCCATTGCCGCGCGGCAACTGGATGCCCGGTGGAATACCATCGCGCTCACACAGCGGGCTTCAACATTGGCGTGGAATATCGCGGCCACTGTAGCGAAGCAGTCAAATCTTCGCTGGGATATTCGCCAGCTGGCCATGCGCGCGCTCGATGCCCGCTGGAATGCGGTGGCACTGGTTGTCGATACATTGGAAGCGCGGTGGAATGCTACCGCAGGCGTGGCGGCTTCTTCCGAGTTGCGCTGGAACACCATCCGGCTTGCCGGGCGTGCGCTTGATGCACAGTGGGATATGGCAAGCGCTGTGGGCGGAGTGGCGCGCGCGCTGGATATCCGATGGAACGCACTGCAGGCGGTAGTGGATAGCGCCGAGCTGCGCTGGAATACGCAGGCGCAGGCAGGCCGGTCGGGCAATTTCCGCTGGGACACGCGCCAGCTGGTAAATAAGCCCGCAGATCTGCGCTGGGATATCAGGCAGCAAGCAATGCGCGCGCTAGATGCGCGCTGGAATGCCCTGAATGTTACCGGCAAGCCGTTGCAGGCGATGTGGAATACCCGCCAGCTGGTGGGCGATGCGCTGGAGGCGCGCTGGTCGCTGATCCAGGCGGTTTCCGGCAGCGCTTCCCTGCGGTGGAATATTCTGAACAGCATTATCCGGCAGCTGCAGCTGGGCTGGCATCTAACCCAGCCGGTGCATGCCTCGCGCGAGCTGCGCTGGAATATCCTGCAAGCGATCATTGATGAGCTGGCGCTTTACTGGCGCGGGGATGGGCAATTCCCCGACACGCCCGCGCGGCGCACGCTCGTGATCGAACCGGAATCACGCGAAATCGAAATTTATGAGGAGCGCAGTTTCTTCTTCGCCGAGGAAAGCCGCGTGCTTTTCGTGCGGCCGGAGGATCGAGCGCTCCATGTAAATCCGGAAAACCGCATGGTTTCCGCTGCCACCCCCACCATTCATTAAGGAGTTTTCTATGCCTATCGCTTCATCCGACATTAAATATTACCTTTCGGGCGGCTCTTCCAACACCGATCCCAATGCCGCGCTGGGCGGCGCTATTTCCAGCACGGAAATCACCGACGCCACGGTGGCGAACCTTTTCGACAATGTAAGCAGCGCCGAATCCAGCGCGGGCGATACGGAATACCGCTGCTTCTATGTGAAAAATACTCACGCCACTCTCGCGCTGCAGAGCGCCAAGGTTTACATCCAAACCAACACACCGAGCGCGGATACTTCGGCGGAAATCGGGCTGGGCACTTCCGCCGTGAACGGCACGGAAACCTCCGTGGCGAATGAAAGCACCGCACCGGGCAGCGTGACTTTTTCCACCGCCGCTGGTTCCGGCAATGCGCTGTCGATTGGCAATATTCCGGCCGGGCAGCATAAGGCAATTTGGGTGAAGCGTATCGTTGGCGCCGGTGCCGCGGCTTATAACGCCGACTCGGTGATTATCCGCGTAGAAGGCGACACCGCAGCGTAAAGGAAACCGCCATGCCAACGCCCATCAAAAAACTACCGAAGGCGCCTTACGAGCTACTGGATTATGCCGCCGATTACACGAAGGAGCTGGCGAAGGATAATGACAGCATTGCCAGCGCTTTCTGGATCGTGCCCAGCGATACGGTTGATGGCCCCGGCAATGTATCCATCAAGCTCGCCGATAATGTGACGGTGAATTACGATGTCGATAGCCCTTCGCCGGTGTACAGCCAGGGCGGTGTGGTGAATTCCACCACTAAATCCTACATATACCTGAAAGGCGGCACGCTGGAGCGAGAATATTTACTGGAAAACCGCATGATTTCCGCGAAAGGCAGGCGCTACAGCCGCAGCATGATCATTAAGATTCAGCCGAAATCGTCTTAGCCGCTTTACGCTTGATGGAATAAAACGCCCTGCCGTTCTGGCAGGGCTTTTTTTTTATGCCGCTGGCTGGAGTTCCGCGTAGGTTGCGATCTTTACTTGCTGCAACTGGCTTTGCGCTTCGATCATCAATGCTTCAGCAATTTCAATGCGCAACACTCGCATGACATCAATTAATGCATGCTTTATATCTTGCTGAGAGAATTGCAGCTTTTCGTTTTTATCACGGTCAGCAAGAATATCTTCCAGTTTCACTATCATGACTTCCGTAAAATGCGCCAGCTGGAAAGGATTCACACTTGCGAAACTGGAAATGAAACTATTATAAGATTGGCACATAATCGCTCCCCGCTTTCCTATTGTTTATTTATACAAAAAGTTGCATCGGGATATAATTAGGCAACTCTAACGGGATATCTTGCAGCAGATTGCTAAAAATGAGTATGAGGCTGCTTTTCGGAGTGTCGAATTCCAGCTCTAAATTTTGCTCGTAGAGCAGACGGTCGCGGAATTTCTTGGGCGGTACGCCATAAGCGCTGCGAAATTCCCTGCTTAGGTGGCTTTGGTCGGTGAAACCCGTTTTATACGCCACCTCGCTCAAACTCAGTGAGCTGTGTTCAACCAGTATCTTTGCCTTTTCTAACCTAGAATTCTTAATAAATTGTTGAGGCGTCAAGCCGCTGGTGCGTTTGAAGAGCCGATAGAAGTGGTAGTGGCTAACATGCACACAATCCGCCAGCTCACTGGTGAGAATTTTTTGCTCCAGGCGCTGGGCGACATAGCCACGGATTTTCTCCATCTGCTCATACGATAGCACGCGCTGGTAAATAAGCGGCCCTTTCGGGAAGGCCGAGTTGCTGTAAAGGAGGTGAATGCACAGCGCGCGGGCGATGGCCTCGATATACTGGTAATCGCGGTAATGTTTAATTTCCAACTGCTCTGCCAGTGCGGAAAAGATGCCTTCGATTAATTTATCGCGTTGCTGGAACACGCGCTTGAAGGCATGGCCTTCCTCTGCCTTGAAACCAATGCTCGCGGCGACCTGGCGGATATACAGCATTTCCAGAAAAGCGTTTAAAAGCTGCACATCACCGTCCACCTGCCATTCGATCCTGTTGCTGGGTGGCGTAATAATCACGCTGCCCGGCAGCACCGGCCCGAAATTAAAATGCTCATCGGTATGCTGGGTGATGATGCCTTTGCCGGTGACGATACTGCTTACCAAATACCCGTCGCTGAAGCCGCCATGATAACACCCTTCCTGCAGCTGCAGGCGCGCAAAGGAAAGCCCCGCGTTGCGCAGGTTCTTCTCATCAATAGGCGTTACCGAAAAGATGTTTTCCCACCATGAAGCCATTAAGATTCCGTGGGGTTTGCGGTGGGCGCCATCCTCATCCGATCGAATGCGATGACGATGAGAAGGATGACTGCCCACGAAGCCACCATGGAAAACAACGTGTGGCTCAGGAAATGCTCGCCGCGCAGCATTTGGAAAATGCCAAGCGCCCAGCCGTATGACACGCCGAAGGCAAGCCCAGCGAGGCGTGCGCCACGGCGGCGGAATAGGAAATACAGCGCCATGAAGCCAAAGCCGGTGGTCGCATGCCCTGCGGGATAGCAACGGCCTTTCTTGGCGGTTTTGAAATCAGCCGGGTATGGCTCCAGTACTTTCACATAAGGCTTGTCGCCGCCGTAAATGGTGAGCTGGTTCGGGCAATACACGTTAGTGATGTGCTTCGCGCCACCCACGAAAAATGCCACCAGACCAAGCGACACGCCTAAAAACAGATAGCCATGGCGGTAGCGGGCCAGGCGCTTATAGGCGAAGCTGGCCGCATACAGCAGGAAAGCGCAAACCCCGATGACGATGGTGAAAATCTTCGCCACGTTGTGCAGCCAGAATTCCAGCGTGGGATCATGCTTATAAATTGCCCAGCGCTCTAAAGCGGGCAGATCCGTGGCGCTGGCATCGTAGAAGTAATTTTGCAGCCAGACATCAATCGGTGTCGCTTCAAAAATAGCAAGAATCAGCGCGAGCGTAAGCAATGAGTAAAGTAGTTGGTGGCGAATCGGCATGGGTGAGTGCGCATACATCTTACAAGTTACGCGCTCAGCTTTAGCAGCCCACACTTACGTCAGACTTAGCTGTTGATTTTGTCCCAAAAATAGAAACTTACGCCGCCTAAGTATGAGCTAAGTTTTGCCTGTTAGCCCTTTGGCAAAATTTCTCAAAGGCGCGGGATGCAAGCAACGGCAAATGCTCAACTATCCAGTACATTAAAAAGACCAAACCCGCGCGGTTGGCACATGCTCGCCTTCCTCATTTTTACCTTTCCGCTAGTGCTGGTGTGTCGCCCGCAATTCACCGGCAGCATTCTTGGTAATCTGATGCCTTGGGTTGGATATGTGCTGGTTGTTTTTGGCGCGTATGCCTGCATCTATTCCGCTGTTTTCATAGAGGGTAATAAAAGCGAAACGCTGGCGGTGGAAGGCATGTTTTCCATCATGCGTAATCCGTTTTATGTCGGATCGCTGGTGGCATTTCTAGGCATTGGCTTGGAAACCATGAGCTTCACACTCCTTGCCCTGCTGGTGGGTGTGCCTGCCATTTATTATATGTGCCTGGTTCGCCGCGAGGAAATCTTTCTTGAGCAGAAATTCGGCGAATCATATCGCAATTATAAAGCCGCCACGCCCCGTTTTATCCCCAGTCGTCGCCTATGGAACTGCCCACCTGAAGTAACGGCAAAGCCGCGCTTCTTCCTGCGTACCATGCTTTACAGCGCGCTGTATTTCATCCCGTTTCCTGCGTTGCATATGTTGATGCGCCTGCGTGAAGCTGGCTATGTTACCACGCTGCTGGAGGTGCCATGACCTTCCAGGCGATTGCTCACATCGATGATCTTTCCTACCGGCAGGAGGTGAGCCGCAAGCTGTTGCATCTAAGCTCGCTGTGGATTCCGCTTAGCATTTATTACCTTACCCAGCAGCAAGCCACCGCGCTAATCGGTTGCGTGTTTGCTTTAAGCGCAGTCTTTGAAGTGCTGCGGCGCCAGCAGCATGGCTTTTCCGCATTCTTATTGAGAATTTTCAGCCCGATCATTCGCGCCAAGGAGTGCCATTCGCGCTTCAGCTTGACCGGCTCAACATACATGCTGGCTGCGGCGTTTATCGTGTGCCTGTTTTTCCCGAAACCGATCGCTGTCATCTCCCTCACGATCATGCTGGTTGGCGACACCGCCGCGGCACTTATCGGCAGGCGATTCGGGAAAACCCGCATTCTGGACAAATCACTGGAAGGCTGCGCCGCGTTTCTGCTGGCCAGCTTAAGCGCTGTTATCCTGCTCAGTTTCTTCGCCGGATTTCCTGCCCGCTTCATGGTTGGCGGGCTTTTCGCTTCCATCACCGCCACGGCGATGGAGCTGGTTTCCGGCGTTCTCCACCTTGATGACAACCTCACCATCACCCTCATGGCCGCATGCACCATGCTGCTGGTCATGGACAGCTTTTGAAAAAGGACTTTAAGCTCATGTACTTCTGGCAACGCATCAAACCGTTTCTTCTCCTCTTTATCGCGGCGGAAACCGTCATGCGCACGGTATTCCTAGTGAAGGAATGGGCGCATGTGGATGGCATGGCCGATGTGGCGAAGGCGCTGGCCATGGGCTTCGTGTTCGATGTGACGGTGTTTACCTATTTTATGATTCCGGTGGCGCTATATCTGCTGCTGCTTCCGGCAAAGCGCCATGGCACGCGCCGCGACCGCATCATCGGCGGCGTGCTGTTCGGGCTGCTGGCCTATATCATGCTGTTTACGTCAATCGCCGAGTGGTTCTTTTGGGATGAATTCACCGCGCGCTTCAACTTCATCGCCGTGGATTACCTGGTCTATACGCATGAAGTCATCGGCAACATTCAGGAATCCTATCCGATTTATCCGCTGCTGGCTGGCATTGCGGCCATCGCTGGCGCGCTGGGTTTCGCCTATGCGCGCAGGCCTCTGCCTGCCTATCAGCCGGTGTTAGGGCGCCGCGGCCTGGCATTTTGCGCCTGCATCGCCTTGGCGTTTGTGGCTTTCCACACCACGCGCGGCAGCTGGTCGGAAGTAACGGGCAACCGCTTCGAAAACGAAATCGCCAAAAACGGCATTTTCGAGCTGTTTGCCGCGTACCGCCACAATGAGCTGGATTATGCGCGCTTCTATAAAACCCTGCCGGAAAATGACGAGATGGTGGCGCGCCTTCGCCAAGAAATCGATGAGGATAAAAGCCACTTCCTGGGCGATGGCATCACCCACCGCGTGGAGGTGGCGGAGCCGGAGCAGCGCTATAATATCGTGCTGGTGACGGTGGAATCGCTTAGCGCCAATTTCCTCGGCACCTTCGGCAATCAGGATGGTTTAACGCCGTATCTCGACCAGCTGGCAAAAGAATCGCTGCTATTCACCAATCTCTATGCCACCGGCACGCGCACGGTATATGGCCTGTCGGCAATCACACTTTCCATTCCGCCGGTGCCGGGCAATTCCATCGTGCGCAGGCCGGAAAACGAGCATCTGTTTAGCTTAGGCTCGGTGCTGAACAGCAAAGGCTATGTCAGCAAATTCATTTATGGCGGTTATGGGCTGTTCGATAACATGAATTATTTCTTTGAAAACAACGGCTATGAAATTGTCGATCGCACCAGCATGGCCAAAGATGAAGTCACCTTCGGCAATGTGTGGGGCGTGGCGGATGAGGATTTATTCCGCCGCACCATTAAGGAAAACGACAAGGCGCATGCGGAAGGAAAGCCTTTCTTCGACATGATCATGACCACTTCCAACCACCGGCCGTTTACTTATCCGGATGGCAAAATCGACATCCCTTCGCATAGCGGCCGCAAAGGCGGTGTGAAATATACCGATTACGCCATCAAGCAGCTGATTGAGGAATCGCGCTCGCATCCGTGGTTCAATAACACCATCTTCGTGATCGTGGCCGACCATACGGCGGGTGGTGCGGGTAAAAGCGAGCTTGATCCGGCCGCTTACCATATCCCCATGCTGGTGTACGCGCCGGGCATCATCAAGCCGGGCAAAATGGAGAAAATGGTGAGCCAGATCGATGTGGCGCCCACGCTGCTGGGTTTCCTGAATATGGATTACGACAGCCGCTTTTATGGGCGCGATGCCATGCGGGCGCCGTTGGAGCGCGCACTGATTTCCAACTATCAGCAGCTGGGTTACCTCACCAAGGATCATCTGCTCATCATGAAGCCGGTGAAGCAGCTAAACTCTTTCAGCCGTGCGGATGGTGGCTTTATGGCGCAGGAACAGCCTAATCCCGAATTGGAACATACGGCGCTGAGTTACTTTCAAAACGCAACTCGTTGGAAAGAGTGGAATAAAGAGGTAAACTACACCACAAAACTGGCGCGTGCAAAAACCTATGAAAATACTTCTCATTGAAGATGATAAAATGATCGGCGAAAGCCTGATCCAAGCATTGAAACAAAGCGGCTATGCGGTGGATTGGGCGCGCGACGGTGATATGGGCGAGGAATCGCTTAAAACCACCGCTTACAACCTCGTGCTGCTCGATATTGGCCTTCCGAAACAAACCGGCCTGGAAGTGCTGGCAAAATTGCGCGCCCGCCAGGACAAGGTGCCGGTGTTGATTCTTACCGCCCGCGACCGGGTAGCTGACCGGGTGGCGGGGCTGGATTTAGGCGCGGATGATTACCTGGTAAAACCCTTTGCGCTGGAGGAAGTGGAAGCGCGCATCCGCGTGCTGCTGCGCCGTAATGCCGGGCATGCCGAGGCTATTTTGCGCTCCAGCACCATCAGCCTGAATACCACTACCAAGGAGCTGGAATATGAAGGCAAACGCCTGATTCTCTCCGCCCGCGAATACGCACTCATGTTTGCACTTCTTCAATCTCCAGGTAAGGTGCTGTCACGCGCTGAATTGGAGGAGCGGCTTTACGGATGGAACGAGGAAGTCAGCAGCAACGCGGTGGAAGTGCAAATTCACAACCTACGCAAAAAACTTGGGCCGGAGCTGATCCGCAATATACGCGGCATCGGCTACATGGTGGCCAAGTGAAAGACACGCCTATGAAATCCATTCGCCGCTACCTCCTTGCATCACTTATCATCGCGCTGACATGCGGCTCATTGCTGGTGGCCACGTTTACTTACTTCAACGCGGCCGATGAGATCGATGAGCTGTACGATAAAAACATGCTGGAAATCGCGGAAACGCTAAAAGAGCAAATGAATGCACTGAATTTAAGCGAATACCGCATCCGTGGCTTGGTCGGCCCATCGCTGGTGACACGCATTAAGGAAGAGCAAGAGTTTGTGATTCAGGTATGGGATAAAAAGCGCAACTCCATTTACACCTCGCATCGCGCGATAGCGTATCCCTTCCAAGAGAAGCGCGGTGCTGCCATTAATCAATTCGAAGGTAAGGTATGGCGAACCTACGGCACGGAAACCGATGAATTTATCATTCAGGTGTCGCAGCCGCAAAAAGCGCGTATCCGCTTTGTGCGTGAAATGGCGATGCATCTTCTTTTCCCGCTGCTGTCGCTCATTCCGGTGGTGGGGCTGTTTATCTGGCTGGCGGTGGGCAGAAGCCTGACACCGCTCAATGATATTTCCCGCGCCATTACCAAGCGCTCGGCCATTAGCCTGGAGCCGATCGCGGAGGAAAATATCCCAATGGAAATCAAGTCGCTGGTGCAGGAGCTGAATGAACTGCTGGTGCGTTTGAATATTTCGCTGGAAGCACAGCGCAGCTTTACCGCCGACGCCGCCCACCAGCTGCGCACACCGCTTACCGCGCTCCAGCTGCAGCTGGGGAATTTGAAGCGGGCGAAATCGGATCTGGAGCGCGAGCATAATGTCGCCAAGTTGCAGGATGGCATCGATCGCGCCACGCATGTAGTGCAGCAGCTGCTCACCCTGGCGCGGGTGGAACCGAATGCCATGGAAGCGCAGAAAGAGCCGATCGATCTTGCCCAGCTTACACAGGAAGTGGTGAAACAGCATGCGGAAATGGCGGTGGAGAAAAACATCGATCTCGGCATGTCGCGCAGCGAAAGCGTGGTGATGCCCGGCAGCGGAGAAAATCTGCGCATTCTGCTAGAAAACCTGCTCGGCAACGCACTGCGTTACACGCCGGTCGGCGGCAAGGTGAATGTGAATGTTTATGCCGAGGCTGGCGATGCGGTGGTGGAAGTGCAGGATAATGGCCCAGGCATTCCCGAAAACTCGCGTGAGCAAATCTTTGAGCGCTTCTTCCGTGTACTAGGCACGGAGGTGGAAGGCACCGGACTCGGCCTTTCCATCGCCCAAAATATCGTGCAGCAGCATGGCGGAATAATTCGCGTGGAGAGCGGGATTGATGGAATGGGCGCAGGTTTCATTGTGACATTCCCATTATCGGAGAGATATGCAGCGCATGAATAAGCTGCCGCAAATCACCCTTTATTTTTGGATTGTCAAAATATGTGCGACGACCCTAGGGGAAACTGCTGGCGATCTACTTTCCATGACATTGAATATCGGTTACGCGGTAGCAACGCTGATCCTAGTTTCAGCGCTCATTGTTGCATTGCTCACGCAACTTCTGGCAAAAACATATCATGCCCCACTTTACTGGACGGTCATCCTGCTAACCAGCACGGCTGGAACCACCATGTCGGATTACATGGATCGAACGCTGGGGCTTGGCTATGCGAATGGCTCGATGATCCTCTTCGCCTGCTTAATTTTTACCTTGCTCGTATGGCGATGCGTAGAAGGCAATGTATCGATAAATCAGGTGAAAACCACGCGCGCCGAGCTGTTCTATTGGACTGCGATATTATTTTCCAACACGCTGGGCACTGCGCTCGGCGATTTCCTGGCGGATAGCTCCGGTCTGGGTTTCGGCGGCGGCGCTGCGCTGATTGCGGGGCTAATCGGCCTTATCATCGCAGCTTATTATGCCACCAGCATTTCCAG
The DNA here is from genome assembly GCA_964409675.1 of uncultured Rickettsiales bacterium. Taxonomy (GTDB): domain Bacteria; phylum Pseudomonadota; class Alphaproteobacteria; order Rickettsiales; family SXRF01; genus CAYMDD01. The sequence continues at coordinate 11,622 of CAYPEF010000005.1, forward strand.
AGTAATGCTATTTTGGGCGGCTTTCGTGCTAACGCGCCCCTTTGGCGCCACCTTTGGAGATTTGCTTACCAAATCGCATGAAAAAGGTGGATTGGATTTCGGCACAATAGGTTCTTCCCTGATTTTAGCATGCCTCTTGCTGGTGTTTATCTTCTTGATGGAACGGCAAAATAAGCTGCGGAACCGCTTTCGCTAATACGTTATTTTCTTAAAAAACGTAACTTTTCCATAGCCTAAGTCGCGCCTAAGTTTTGGTTGTTAAAACTGTTGGCAATTATGCAGAAAATTGCTTTTTGCCACACATTTGCCTTGAAGAATTGCCGTATCCGGCATGCAAGCGTGCGTCCAAAGGGATGGTTGCTGCTGTTGGCGTTAATCGGCATCGCTATTGGCGGGCATTTCACTTATCTTAAGCTGAGCCGCAATTTCCACGAAGTGGTGGTGGGTGAAGTCTATCGCTCGGCACAGCCCAGCGGCCATGACATCCAGCGATTCAGCGAAACCTACGGCATCAAAACCATTCTCAATCTGCGCGGCGCCAATCCCGGCCGGGCGTGGTATCAGCAGGAGCTGGCCGTTTCCGAAGAGGCGGGCATCCGCCACATCGATTTTGAAATGTCATCCACCGAGGAGCTGAGCCTGGCGCGTGCCCGCGAGCTGGTGGAAGTAATGCGCCACGCGCCGAAGCCGCTGCTGATTCATTGCGAAGCGGGCGTTAACCGCACCGGCCTGGCTTCCGCGCTTTACCTGGCCGCTATCAGCGACAAAAAGCCGCAGGATGCCGAGCTGCAGCTTTCCCTCATGTATGGCTATGTGTCGGTTTGGCTGACCGAGCGTTACGCCATGATGCGCAGCTATCAGAAAATGGAGCCGCTGTTCGGAACGCTATGAAAAAAATCGCCTCCACCCTCGCTTTATTGCTTTTGACCGCATGCGCCGATGGGCCGACGCGCGATAATGTCATTACCGATGTGCAAAGCCGCAGCGGCTTCACCATGCCGAAGGAAACGGAAGCCGGGAAAATTACTCTGCCGCCCGGCGCATCGCTGGACGATGGCATTACCGAGGATGAAGCGGTTTCCATTGCGCTGTGGAATAACGCTGCCTTTCAGGAAACGCTGGTGAATCTCGATGTGGCGCGCGGCGACTTGATTCAAGCCGGGCTGCTGCCAAACCCGCTCGGAAGCTACACGTTTTCCGCCGACAATAAGCCTTTCAAATATGCGTTGGAGCTGCCGCTGGAAGCGTTGTGGCTGCGGCCATTCCGCATCAATGCAGCCAAGGCAGAAGCCGAGCGCGTTTCGCATCAGCTGAGCCAGGCAGGCTTGAATGTCATCCGCGATGCGCGGAAGGCCTATAGCGATATGCTGCAGGCGAAGGCGCAGCTGGCCTTGCTGGAGGAGTCGCTTACGCTCCGGCGCAACATCGCGCAGCTGGCGCAGAAGCGCTATAAGGCGGGCGATATTTCCCTGCAGGAATCGAATATCGCCTCGCTCGATGCGATGGCGGCGGAACAAGCGGCCGCGCGCAGCCGTTACGATATCCAAACCAATGAGCAGCGCCTGCGCTTCGTGATGGGCGTTGGCGCGCATGCGGGTGAGCTGAAGCTCGATCCCATCCCGACGCCGGATTGTAAGGAAATGAATGTGGGCGTGCTGGTGGAAGAAGGCCTGAAGAACCGCCCGGATGCGCTGGCGGCAAAGGAAGCCACCACCGCGGCTGAAGCGCGCTCCAACCTGTCGCTTTTCAGCTGGCTGGGCATTAGCGGCGTGGCCGACGCCACCAGCGGCAAGAAAACCGGCCATGAGCTAAGCTCCGCCGTGAAAGGCACCGTGCCGGTATTCAATATTAACCAGGGCAATATCGCCCGCGCCAATGCGGAAGAAGAGCGCGCCGTGCGTGGCGAGCAAACGGTGGCGCACCAAATCCGCCTTGATGTGAATCAAGCCTATGCGCAATACCAGCAGGCCTGCAGCGAGCTGGGCATCCTGCAGGATAAAGTGAAAACTGGCGTGGAAACCGATTTAAGCCGCGTGGAGAAAGCCTATGAAAGCGGCGATGTGCCTTACCTGATGGTGCTGCAATCCACCCGCGCGGTGATCGATGCCCGCCTGCGGGAAGCGCAGCTGATTGGCGATGTGCGCCGCGCATCCTCCGAGCTGGAGCGCAGCGTGGGCAGCAAACTTGCGTCTGCACCAGCCCAAACCGAAACACCCATCCCTGAAAGGAGCGCTCCATGAATGCTGCCATTAATGAAAAAGAATCCGCCCGCATCACCTGGAAGGATGCGCTGATCATCCTGTGTTTAATTTTTTACGCCTGGTTTTCCTACGATGAGGATGACAGCAGCCATCGGGCGAAAACCCACACTCCCGTTCAAAAAACCCAAACGCAATAATGCTTATGAAACGCCAGCCATCACGACTTTTGCTCATCATCCTGGCCATTGCCGCCGTTGCCGGTGGCTGGTGGCTGTTTTCCGGCAGCTCCGACACCTACAAAAAGGAAAAAGCCGCGACGGTGGAAAAAGTGGTGAAGGAGGAAAGCCTTAATACCATCACTTTGACCGAGAAAACCGAGGAGCGGCTGGGCGTGAAGGTAGAAGCAGTGGCCATGAAGCCGGTGCAGCGCTCGCGGCTTTACAACGGTGAGATCATTACGCCAGTGGGCAGGCGCGGCGTGGTGACAGCGCCATTCGGCGGGCTGGTAAAAGCGCCGCCTGGCGGTTTACCGAAAGCCGGTGACACGGTGAAGAAAGGCCAAACCATCTTTATTTTGCTGCCGGTGCTGACCGTGGAAGCGCGCAGCGCCACCGCCACCGCGCAGGTGGATGCGGATATGCTGGCGCAGAATGCCGCCACACAGCTGCAGGCGGCGAAAGTGGCACTCGATCGCGCGAAAACACTATTTGCCGATGGCGTGGGCGCGAAGCGCACGGTGGAGGAAGCCCAGGCCGCTTATGATACGGCCGCGAAAACCATGGAAGCCGCCAAAGCAAGGCGCGAGCTGCTGGAAGAGTCGTTGAATGAAGGCACCGCTGCGCCGATATCGATTGCGGCGCCGGAAGATGGCGTGCTGCGCAAAGTATCGGCGGCGCATGGCCAGAATGTGCCGGGTGGCACGGCGCTGTTTGAAATGGGCGATCTTTCCACCGCCTGGGTGCGGGTAACGCTGCCGGTGGGCGATTTGGAAGATATCGCGCGCGACCGCGAAGCGCAGGTGGGCAGCTTGTCGGCACATGCCGGTCAGGCCATGCAACCTGCCATGCCGGTTTCCGCACCGCCGCTGGCGAATCCGCAGGCTTACACAGTGGATTTAATTTATGTGCTGCATAATTCCGGCGAGGAAGCGATCCCCGGCAGGCGCGTGGGCGTGTTAACGCCGGTCAATCATGAAGCGGCAAGCTTGGCACTTCCCTCCAGCGCCGTGGTGTTCGATGCGCTGGGCGGTGCTTGGGTTTACGTACAAACCGCACCGCTTACCTATGCCCGCAAGCGCGTGACGGTGAGTTATGTCACCGGCAGCGATGCGGTGCTTTCCAGCGGCCCGGAGGTGGGCACGCAGGTGATGACGGTGGGTGCGCAAGCCCTGTTTGGCGCTGAAACGGGGACGATGAAATAATGTTAAACCAGCTCATTCATTCCTCTGTACGCGGCCGGGTGGTGGTATTGGCGCTTTGCGCGCTGATGATGATTTACGGCTTCATCGCCGTGAAAAACGCGCCGCTCGATGTGTTTCCTGAATTCGCGCCGATCAAGGTGGAAATTCAAACCGAAGCGCCCGGCCTTTCCACCGAGGAAGTGGAGAGCTTGGTGACCATTCCGTTGGAAAACGCGCTTAACGGCACGCAGGGCTTAGATATACTGCGCTCCAAATCGGTGCTGGGCTTATCCTCGATTGTCATGCTGTTCAAGGAAGGCACGGATTTAGAGCGTGCACGGCAGCATGTACAGGAGCGCGTGGCGCTGGAAGCCACACGTTTGCCAGCCGTTGCCCGCCCGCCGGTGATCCTGCAGCCGCTTTCCTCGCTCTCGCGCGTGCTAAAAATTAATCTTTCCTCCGAAACCTTGAGCCAGATGGATTTAACCGAAATCACGCTGTGGACGATTCGCCCGAAGCTGATGGGCGTGCCCGGTGTGGCCAACGTGGCGATATGGGGGCAGAAAAATAAGCAATTCCAGGTGCAGGTTGATCCCAACCGGCTGCGCGCGCATGGCGTAACGCTCGACCAGGTGATTCGCGCGGCGGGCGATGCCACGGTGCTGGAATCGGGCGGCTTTGTGGATACGCCGAATCAGCGCATCGCCGTGCGCCACCGCGAGGCGGTGTATGATATTCAGGATTTAGAGCGCACGGTGGTGGATTTTCGCGGCGGCGCGCCCATCCGTATCCGCGATGTGGCGCAGGTGGTGATCGGCTCTCCGCCGCCGATTGGTGATGCCATCGTGAACGATAAGCTGGGGTTGATGCTCATTGTCGAAAAAACGCCGGAAGGCAACACGCTGGAAGTCACGCGCAAATTGGAAGAAGCGCTGGAGCAGCTGAAGCCCGCCATGCCCGGCGTGGTGGTGGATACTCATCTTTTCCGCCCGGCCACCTTTATCGAAGTGGCGATTGGCAATTTAACTAAGGCGCTGCTGATCGGCTGCGCGCTGGTGGTGGTGATTTTGCTGGTATTCCTGCGCGACCGGCGCACGGCGTTTATCAGTCTAACCGCCATCCCGCTTTCACTGATCGCCGCGGTGGCGGTGCTAACTGCTTTTGGCGTGACGCTTAATACCATGGTGATTGCCGGGCTGGTGATCGCGCTGGGTGAAGTGGTGGATGATGCGATTATCGACGTGGAAAATATCGTGCGCCGCCTGAAGCTCAACCGCGAGGCCGGTTACCCGAAATCCGCTTTCCGCGTGGTGGTGGATGCCTCGATGGAAGTGCGCAGCGCGGTGGTGTACGCCACCATGATCGTAATGATTATTTTCCTGCCGGTGTTTTTCATGCACGGCATAGCAGGCTCGTTTTTCCGGCCGCTGGCGATGGCTTACATCTTGGCGATTCTAGCCTCGCTGCTGGTGGCGCTGACCGTCACGCCCGCGCTGTGCTACATGTTGCTCACCGGCGAGCGCAAGGAAACGCCGGAGCCAAAGCTGGTGCATCGCCTGCATGAGAAATATGCGCGATTGCTGCCGGGCATGCTGGATAAGCCGAAAAAGGCCTTAACCATCATCTTCACCGCCCTGGGCCTTAGCATCGGCGCGATGTGCTTCTATGGCCAGGAATTCCTGCCGGAGTTTCAGGAAACCGATTTTCTGATGCACTTTCTTGGCAAACCCGGCACATCGGTGGAGGAAATGAATCGGCTATCCATCCTTGCCGCCAAGGAGTTGCTGGCCATTCCCGGCGTGCGCAATCACGGCGCCCACGTTGGCCGCGCGGAAGTGGCGGATGAAGTGTATGGGCCGGAATTCACCGAGCTGTGGGTAAGCATCGATCCGGATGTGCCGTATCACGCCACGCGCGATAAAATCCAAGCAGTGATGGATGGCTACGCCGGGCTTTATACCGATGTGCAAACCTACCTGAAGGAGCGCAGCAAGGAGGTGCTTTCAGGCGCTGGCGCCAGCATCGTAGTGCGGCTATACGGCAACGATCTCGGCAAGCTCCGCGCCAAGGCCGATGAGGTAAAACATCTCATGACAGAGGTGAAAGGCGCGGTGGATTTGAAAATTGAGCCGCTGGTGCTATTGCCGCAAGTGGAAATCGTCATGCGGCCGGAAGCCGCCGAGCGCTATGGCTTAACCGCTGGCCAGATCCGCCACGCCACTACCACCGTGCTGCGCGGCAGTAAGGTGGGCGAGGTTTTCGAAGGGCAGAAGCGCTATGATGTGGTGGTATGGGGCACGCCGGATACGCGCGCCGATGTCGCCGCCATCCGCGATTTGCCGATCGACACACCCACCGGCGTGCAGGTGCGCCTGAAAGATGTGGCCGATGTCATGCTGGTGCCGATGCCCAATTCCATCAAGCGCGAAGGCGCAAGCCGCCGTCTGGATATCACCGCCAATGCGCGCGGCCGCGATGTCGGCTCGGTGGCATCGGAAATCGAAAAAAAAGTGCGCGAGCTGAAATTCGAAGAAGGCTATTACCCGGTATTCCTCGGTGAATATAAGGCGCAAGCGGAAGCCAGCCGCCGCCTGATGGCGCTTACCGCGCTGGCGCTGGTCGGCATCCTGCTCGTGATATATTCCGATTTCAAATCCTGGCGCTTAACCTTCATTACGTTCTTCACGCTGCCCTTCGCGCTGGTGGGCAGTGCCATTGCCGTGTTCTTTGCGGGCGGCGTGCTTTCGCTCGGCTCGATGGTGGGTTTTGTGACGGTGATCGGCATCGCCGCGCGCAACGGCATCATGATGGTAAGCCACTGGCGGCATCTGGAAGATATCGAAGGTCAACCCTTCAGCATAGAGCTGGTGAAGCGCGGTGCGGAAGAGCGGCTGGTGCCCATTCTCATGACCGCGCTTGCTACCGGCCTCGCGCTGCTGCCGCTGGTTATCAGCGGCGCCAAGCCCGGCCATGAAGTGGAATATCCGCTGGCGGTGGCAATCCTGGGCGGGCTGACCACTTCCACCATTCTTAACTTATTTTTCCTGCCAGCGTTGTATTTGCATTACGGGCGGCGCAGCGATGCGGAAAAGCAAGGCGAAGATCTGCGCTAAGTCTGGCCTAAGTTTCTTTCGCTAGGGTAGCCTCCCTTTTTGTATGTCCATTTTAACCCTAGCATTGGAGGCATTATGTTTACCCGCAAAACCGCACTCGCACTCAGCATCGTCGCTGGCATGACGCTCGGCGCGCAATCCGCCATGGCGTTGGAAAACCCGCTGGATAAAGACGATTTCACCAAGGAGCAGCTGGCCACGGTGAAAGTCAGCATGGAAGAAGCCATCGCCAAAGCGAAAAAAGCGCAGCCCGGCACGCCCATCAAAGTGAAGATGGAGCATGAGGACAAAACCATTAAATACGAAGTCGAAATCCTCAATGGCGATGAAGAAAAAGAAGTAACCGTCAACGCTGTCACCGGCGCGGTTGAAGTCGAAAAATAATCGGCTTCTTACGTGATGCAAAACACCCCGCGCTCTCCCTCGCGGGGTTTTTTGTTTATGCCGCTAAGTTTGCTCTAAGTTTCCGCTTGTAGAAGCGTCATGCAAACAGGAGGCATGTATGCGACACACCTTTTCCATTTTCCTCGCGGCGCTGGCGCTGCAGATCACCCCGCTGGCGGCACAGGCGGCGGAAACCGAACAAAGCGGCTTAAAGGGCTGGCTGGCTGAAATCGTTACGGAAGTGCCCAACCCGAAAAGCACGCCCTGCAACGGCGTGGTGGATTGCCGGAAAAAAGGCAATGAGCTGGAAACAGTCTATCAGTTGAAGCAACACGCGAGCTTCGAACCACGCGATTATCCGGCGAATTGCTATGTGCCGGGTGACAATGGCAAATATGTGTTTTCCCCGGCCGCTTGCCAAAAATAATCCGTTCGTATGGCAATCAGCGCGCGCTTCGGCACACCCCGTTTCATACTGATCGCCAGCGTTTTTGTTGCCTGTTTTTTCGGCTGGGCATTTATCGAGATTGCCGAGGAAGTGTGGATCGAAAAGGAAATATTTCCTTTCGATAATGATGTCAGCGCATGGCTGAAAGATAGTCAATCGCCCTTTCTACGCGCGCTTTGCGAAGCGGTGACAATGCTGGGGAGCACAAGCTGGCTGGTGATCGTGGCCCTGGCCGCGTGCGGGTTTCTGCTTTACCGCCATCGCCGCCTGCAGGCCGGGATACTGCTAGGCGGCTTTATCGCCACTACTGCCACCACGCATTTGATTAAGCATTTAAGCGCCCGCGCGCGCCCGGAAACATTGCATGAAGTGACAATGGCGTTTCCCAGCGGCCACGCCGCTATTTCGCTGTTTGTATATGGCTTCCTGGGCTATCTGCTTTCCCGGCGGATGCAGCGCCAAGTGCATGCGCTGTGGGTGATGTTCGGCAGCTTGGCCTTGGCAGGAGTGATCGGATTCAGTCGCCTATACCTGAATGTGCATGGCTTTCGGATGTGCTGGGCGGGTTTACGCTCGCGGCGGCATATCTCTGCCTGTGTGTCGGTTACCTTGAAACGCACCGGCTCCGAGGTATAAAGAATAATCATGAGCCAGCTTAGCCCTTGGATTTTGTTTGCCCTCGGCTCCGCGTTTTTCGCGGCGCTTACCGCCATATTCAGCAAGATCGGCGTGGCCGATATCAACTCCAACCTGGCCACCTTCATCCGCACGGTGGTGATTCTCGTGCTGATCGCTGGCATCGTAACCCTCCGTGGCGAATGGGAATCCCCTGCCAAAATGCCGCGCCTCAGCATCGCCATGCTGGTGGCTTCCGGCATCGCCACCGGGCTTTCCTGGCTTTGCTATTACCGCGCGCTACAGCTGGGCGCTGCCTCGCGGGTGGCGCCGATCGACAAGCTCAGCATCGTGCTGGTGATCATACTTTCCGTTTTATTCCTGGGGGAAAGCCTGAGCTGGAAGGTCGCGGTGGGTGGCATTCTGATGACCGCAGGTGCCATTCTGATCGCGCTATAGGTTTATAAGATAACCCCTTATACCACTTAGTTTTTGACTCTTTCGGGCATTCCACGGTAAAGTGGTCACCGAGGGGCTAGTAATCCCGACTATTGCGATAATTTTAAGTAGGCTCGTATCAAAAAGCCCTGCTTCCGCGCGTATGCGTCGGGAGTAGGCTGAATACAACACCCGAAAGGGGAATAAGCCTGCGCCCATAGTCGGCGATTACTAACTCCCGGCACCAGCCGATCGCTGGTGTTTAGCAATCAAAAAGATGGTTCCGTTTGGCTTCGGCCTTACGGATTCATTTTCGGGAGCGGGCATGCCTAAACGACAGCAGCATAACAGCTTTTCTTCAGCGATTGTCCTTGACGGTATGCGGCCCGATTGCTTTGACTTCGAGGGCATCGCCCTTTATGTTAACCCGCTGAGGGGGCTGAAAATCCCCGGTATTTGCGATAACTTTCTAAGTAGGCTCGTATCCCAAGCCCTGCTTCCGCGCGTATGCGTCGGGAGTAGGCTGAATATAACACCCGCAAGGGGAATAAAGCCTGCGCCCATTACCGGCGATTTTCAACTCCCGGCACCAGCGCGACTGGTGCGATCCAGCACAACAGCTCCTGCATTACCGCGAAGTTCCCGCTTCGCGGAAGTGTTGGCGCGCGGAGAAGGAAATGCAAAAGCTACATAAAGTCGATCGTGAAATCATCCAGCACACGGTTCGGCGAAACATCAAACAGCGGCGGGAAAGATCGCAGCTGACGCTGGAGGATATAAGCCAACTTATCAAGGTGGATGTTGCTGAGCTGCGGTGCGCCGAAGAAGGCGACGGGCCGGTGGATGCCGGATTGCTCTACTTGCTCAGCGAGCATTATCGCTGCGATGTGAATGATTTTTACCTGGGCATCTTCGATTACAAAATGTCTTCGCGCTCGGCCGGATCGGAAAACGCCCACAGCCTGCTAGAGAAAACGCTGCTGGCGGATTTCCAGGGTATCGAAAACGACGAGCTGCGCTTCGCCATCTTCAACATGATCAACGGCGTGGCGGGATTCAGCAAGTTTCTGGAGATGCAGGGCTATGCATTTCGGAAAATCTGATCGCTGGCAACGCTTGCGCCATATCCTAGGCCTTCCCGAAGAGTGGCTGCCGCCAAAAATGCACGACATCACGCTTGATGTGCCGCCCAGCCTGCTTACCGATGAGACACGGCTGCTGCTGGGCACTTATCACGATATCAAAAGCGAAAAGGTACGCTCGCTGATTTTGCGCATCGCTCGCAGCATTTGCCTCACCGATGACAACGAGCCGTATCCCAGCAAGAACCAGCAATACCGCTGGCTGGCCGAGGCCTATTTCCGCATGCCATCCGATATGAGGGAGAATTTCCTGGTGATCGTAGAGGGGCTTTACAAAGCGAATTACGGCCGGTGCGCCGGAGGCGGTTACGATGGGCCATAAAATCTACATCGCCTATGAGGAAGCGAACAATCCGCCAACGCGGTGGGGTGAATTCTTTCAAGGGCTTTTCGCAGGCACCATGGGATTCATGACGACCATCGGCGGGTGGCTGATATCGCTTTTTTGTTATTTCGGCCTGGAGGCCTCACAGAGCGCCTTTCTGGCTATCGGGCTAAGTGTGGGCGTCGGAGTGGTTTTCGGCGCCTGTATGGCCCGCGGTTGCGCAACAAAACGGGAGGAAATATGCAAGACGAAGCGTTCATGGAAAAACTTTATACCGCGTGGTGCATGGCGGAGTTTGAAGCGGATTGTATCTACGATGAGCTGGAGGAGGATTTCACCCACCCGCGTGTCATCGCCGCATCCGATCATTCGCGTAAGCTCTTGTTCAGGTTCCTTCAGCAGCGCACGGCTTCGCTAAGGCATATTTTCCTAAAGCTGCAGGTGGCCTGCGATACGGAAGATTTCATGGCCGATGTGCGAAACCCGGCCTGCCAAGATATCACACCCCATGCGGTGGTCGGGGCGCTGCAGGATTTAGGAGCTATAGCGTAGGAATGGTGCTGCTTACGTGATTCGAACACGTGACCCCCGCATTACGAATGCGGTGCTCTACCAGCTGAGCTAAAGCAGCGTAACCATGGGATTTACAAACTATACCAAGTGTTTGCAAACCTTTTGCTGACATGGCGCTGACACGGAAGGAAAATCAACGCCATCTATATTTCTAACCTTTTGACCCTCCAACACTTCACGCCACCGTAGCCCCACCGCTCCCCGCATTACGAAAGCGGTGCTCTACCAGCTGAGCTAAGACGGCTCATTTAGTCCTGCACGTTGTTAACCTTCGGCCCGTGTATTAAAGTATACACGTAGCCTCGGTTGCCTAGTGCAGAACTAAATGAAAATACTCTATCCCTTTACTATCTTCAGTTTGTGCTTGTCACTATTATCACTTTGCAGGATACGTTCAAGCTCTTCGCGGCGGGCTTTGGCATAATCGACCAGCGCTGCCTCATCCTCATAGAACTGGAACGATTCGCGCAGGGAGTCTTCATCATGCTTTTTAAACTGTTCAGCCTTCAGGTTTATATCGGTTTCAGGCTTGCCAAGCCACAGCATGATATCTTTTGCCATGTTCAGCGAAGAATCGAACAGTTCACGCTTGAAATAATATACTCCTAACTTATTAAGGTCGTAGGCGTGCTGGCGGTTGCGGGCGCGGGCGAAAATAGTGAGGTTGGGGAATTCCTCTTTTGCCACCCGGACTATATCAAGCGAATCGGCGACATCATCAACGGCGACGATAAGGAGCCTTGAATTCTGTGCCCCGGCAGCACGCAGCAGGTCGGCGCGTGCTGCGTCACCATAATAGCCTTTGAAGCCGAATTTACGTAGCAGTTCGATCTGGTCGGGGTTTTTTTCCATGATTGTAACTTTTAGTCCTTGTCCGGTAAGGAAGCGGCCTATTATCTGCCCGAAGCGGCCATAGCCGGCGAGGATGATGGAGTTTTTCTCATCAATCGGGTCATATTCGCGCTCAGGCAGCACGCTCATGAAGCGCGGCACAATGGCGCGGTTGTACCAGATCATCACCAGCGGGGTTACGGCGATGGAAATGGCTACCACAAGCGTGAGGAATTTTACCTGTTCTGCGGAGAGAATGGAAAGTCCGCCAGCGAACTGGAACAGCACAAAGGCGAATTCACCACCCTGGGAAAGGGCCAGAGCGTAGCCGATATTATAGCGAATGCCCATATCCAGCGAGCCGCCCAGCGCCCACAGTATCGCGGCCTTCACCACCATCAGCATGGCTACTGCCGCGAAAACCGACAGGGGAACTTCAAAAAGCATCGAAAAATCTATACCCATGCCGATGGAGATAAAGAACAGGCCGAGCAGCAGGCCCTTGAACGGCTCGATATCAGTTTCCAGCTTGCGGCGATATTCGGAGTTGGCCAGCGCCACGCCGGCGACAAATGCGCCCAGTGCTGGCGACACTCCGACCATTTCCATGAGTAGGGTTATACCCACCACCAGCGCCAGCGACAGGGCGGTGAATATCTCCTGTAATTTAGTGCGGGCGACAATACGGAACATATGGTGCGAGAGGTAGCGGCCACCGAGTATCACTAATATGATAACCAGTGTCACTATCGCTGCCTGCGCGTAGCCGTTTAAGTGGCTGATGATGGTATGATGTGCATTTGCGCCGGTCATATCGGCGCTGGCGAGAAGGGGCATAAGTACTAAAATGGGAATGACCGCGATATCCTGGAACAGTAAAATGGAAAATGCCGTTTCGCCAACCAATGTATTCATCAGGTTCTTTTCCTTTAGCATCTGCAACACCAGTGCGGTGGAAGACAAAGCCAGCGCCATGCCCACGGAAAGGCTTACCTGCCAGCTATAGCCGGTGGTTACTCCCAGTGTGGTAAAGGCGGCGCTTGTAATGACAACCTGAAGGCCGCCCAGCCCTATTATCGATTTACGCATGCGCCAGAGCATGGCTGGTTCCAGCTCCAGCCCGATGACGAACAACATCATCACTACCCCGAACTCGGCGAAATCCATCACTTTTTTCGCATCGGTGATAAAGCCGAGGACGAAGGGGCCGATAATGATTCCGGCTAGCAAATAACCGAGGACCGATCCCAGTTTGATACGCGCCGCCAGCGGCACCACGATGCAGGACGCGGTAAGAAAGACAAAAATCTCAAATAGTGAACCTTGCATCGTATCTCCATTAGTCTATAAAGATATATAGCAATTTTGAAATTTAGTCACAAAGGTTTTAAGAAAATGGATAACAGCAAATATTGTCTTATCATCACTCCGCCGGAAGAAGGTGCGCTGGCCGCGTGGAACGCATTGGAACCTCTCATGAAAACGCTGGGCATCGCCAGCAAGGTGGCACCGATGGATCTGGCCATCCGGGTGCTTACCAACGGCGAGGCGGTAGGCAATGCCATAAAACAGGTGCGTAGCGATAAGAACGCGGTATATCTGAAAGGCCCCGGTATTACGCCATCTGACAAGCAGATGCTGGAAACTATCACCAAGCTGGAACAGAAAAATGCCCTTAAGTTTTCCATGAATGACAAGGCCGCGCAGGAAGAACTGCAAAAAAAGGTCGATGCGCTACGCGAGCAGCATAAACCAGCTTCTTCCGAAAAGAACATGGCCGAGTTTGTGCAAGCGGTTAAAGGCTGCCTGGTAAAGATCGGCAGCCCCAATGCTAAATGGCGTGATGACCTGGAGGTTACGCTGGAGCGCGGTGTGTCTGACCAGCTGGCCAAACGTTCGACCTATAAACCGGCCGCATGGGGCAAGGATACGCCGTTTGAGGTGCTGGCGATGCCTGCTAATTCCAGCAACTGCGTGGACGCAAAAATCTCCGGCGGCAGCATGAAAATTATTTACACTGCGCCTGACGGCAAAGAAAAAACCACCGAAGAAAAACTGGGTGAGGGCAGCAGCCTGCGTCTGTTCACAGTCACCGCTGGGCAGGTTTCCGATTTTATGGATGCAAACGTGGCAAAAATTTCTGCGGCCAAGCAGATCATGCATGGCAGCAAAGCTACGGTTATTGCTGAATATGATGTGGCGCTTAATAAAATACTCTCGCAAAAACTGCACGCGATGGGTGCGAGTGATTGCATTGCGCCTTATGCTCTGGAAAAAGATAAGGCTGGCAATGTGGTGAAGGGTGAGGGTGGTGTGCCTATGCTTTCGACCGGTTTCCTGATCGATAACGTACATGCGATATTGGCTAATAAAGCACCGAAAGAGCAAACTATCATGATTTCTCTCGACCAGTCGTATGGCGAATCGGTGAAGGAATTCTGGGCGATGGTCAAGGAAAATGGTGGGTTTAAAGCGCCGGAGAATTCTTCGATCATTCGTTTATCAGCAACCAAGGACCATTACAAACCGTTCCAGTTCGTAGGCGGGAGTATAAAAATTATTGACGGAAAAGGCGTTGAAGTTATTTCCAAAAAACTGGCCGCCGATGAATATGCCATGGTCACCGTGCTCGACCGTGATCGCTTAAAGCAATCAATTAAGAACGTGTTCGAAGATGCTGAAAATAATAACAAAAAAGTTATATTTGGTTTTGATGATGATGCTTATTATACTATCGCGCGCGATGAGGTGAAAGCCATACAGGCTGGCTATTCCAGCGTGAAAGCGGAAGTGCTGAAATCGAGCGCGGCGGCAGCAAAATATTTCACCGGTGGACTTAAAGACACACTACTGGTTTCTTCCAATATCATGGGTGATTTTTATACCGATATTGAGTTGGCCGGAAAAGGAACGTCCTATTCCGTTGGTACGCTGGGTGATGGCCGCAAGGCGGTAGAACTGGGCACTGGCGGTACCGCGCCGGACCTGCTCGCCAAGTGGAAAGAAGAAGGTGTGCTGCAATTCAACCCGATGGCGTTTGTTGAGGGGCTTTCCTATGGTGTAAAATATTCCGGCGAGTTGATGGTGCGCGACAAGGTAGATGCGAAGCTTACCACTCTCATCGCGCAGGCGCTGGAAAACGCGCTTTATGCCACTACGGATAACGGAATTATTTTACCGATATCAAAAGGCGCATTTACCATGAAATCCGGCGCGGTGGAAACCAAGGTGAGCACCCATACATTTGTGAAATCGGTGGAGCTGGAAACGCTCCGCCAGCTTAAGGGCAAGCACCCGGCGGCGACCGACGCGGCGGTGATAAAAGCCGAAGATGAGCTTAAAAAAATGATAGCCTATGACACGGCGATTTTTGCGATACTTGCCAGTGATAAAGCAGATAGCTGGAAGGCTGCTAACAAAGCCCATAATGAAACAAAGGAAGCGGCGGGAAAGATCGACCCGTTCAACCCGAATTATGACCTTGGTATTCCGCTGGATACGGATGTCACGGCCGAAAAACTGCTGGCACTGAAAGCTGCATGATGGAAATAGTGATTTTGTCATCCCCGCGAAGGCGGGAATCTCTCTCTCCGCTGGTGCAAGGCTTTAAAGAGATCCCCGCCTGCGCGGGGATGACAATAATGCTGAGTATAGCAATATGAGTTACTCCTCCTTACGCGAATTCATTGCCGACCTTGAAAAAAACGGTCTGCTCAAGCGCGTAAAAACCCCGGTTTCAACCGAGCTGGAAATGACCGAGATCGGTACCCGCCTTATTGCCAGCGGCGGCCCGGCGGTGGTGTTTGAAAATGTAGTGGGCAGTAAAATTCCGGTTCTCATCAATCTGTTCGGTACCGTGGAACGTGTGGCAAAAGGCATGGGCAAAAAGCCGGATGAACTCCGTGAATTTGGAAAGACTCTGGCGTTCCTTAAACAGCCGGAACCGCCCGGTGGACTCAGAGAAGCGTGGGAGATGCTGCCGCTGCTTAAAACTGCGATGGCCATGAACCCCAAGGGGGTAAATAAAGCGCCGTGCCATGAGGTTGTAATTACCGGTGATGATATCGACCTCGGCATGCTTCCGATACAAACCTGCTGGCCGGGGGAGCCGGCGCCGCTTATTACATGGCCGTTGGTGGTGACCAAGGCGGCTGACGATACCAAAGAGGATAATTTTAACCTCGGGATATACCGTATGCAGGTGCTTTCCAAAAACAAAACCTTGATGCGCTGGCTCAAGCACCGTGGCGGCGCTCAGCACCATGCTGGTTGGGTGAAAGAGAAGAGGGAGTCGATGCCTGTGGCGGTGGTTATCGGTGCGGACCCGGCGACCATTCTGGCGGCAGTTACGCCGGTGCCGGATACCCTGTCGGAATATCAATTCTCTGGCTTGCTGCGCGGTAAAAAACTGGAACTGGTTGATTGCAAGACCATACCGCTAAAAGTTCCGGCGAATGCGGAGATTGTGCTCGAAGGCCATGTAAGCCTTGATGAATATGGTGATGAAGGCCCGTATGGTGACCATACCGGCTATTATAATTCGGTGGAAAAATTCCCGACCTTTACCGTGAGCGCCATCACCATGCGCAGGGACGCTATCTATCACAGCACCTATACCGGTAGGCCGCCGGATGAACCGTCGGTACTCGGCGAAGCGCTCAATGAAATATTCATTCCGCTACTGCAACAACAATTCCCGGAGATAATCGATTTCTGGTTGCCGCCGGAAGGTTGTTCGTACCGTGTTGCTGTTGTTTCCATCAAAAAAGCTTACGCTGGGCATGCCAAGCGGGTGATGATGGGTGTATGGTCGTTCCTGCGCCAGTTCATGTATACCAAATGGGTGATCGTGGTGGATGACGATATCAACTGCCGCGATTGGAAAGATATTATCTGGGCTATTTCCACGCGCATGGACCCGGTGCGCGACCTGACGCTGATGGAAAATACCCCAATCGATTATCTCGACTTCGCGTCCCCGGTTTCCGGTCTGGGCGGCAAGGTGGGGCTGGATGCAACCAATAAATGGGAAGGCGAGACCAACCGTGAGTGGGGTAAAAAAATATATATGAAACAGGATGTTATTAATAAAATAGATAAAATATGGGAAGAAATGGGATTGTCTAAACAAAAATAAATATATTAAATGGTTTGTTAACTATAATGGCTTATTATTGGACGTGTACCAAATAAATATAACCCGCGAAGATACTCATCAAGGCACACTAATGACTGTACCGGATAAAGAAGCAGATATTTCGTCTTTTGCTAAACAGGCACTGGGCTTAATGGAGGAACGCAGCATATCCCCCATTCCCGAAAATTATGCGGTGTGGTTCCAGTATGCAATGGGTGAGAATGCTGACCTCAACCACGAAATAGAGACAATAGAAAAACAGAATCTTGGATTTACCAAGGAGAATAACGCTTATTTATATCACAAATATATCGTATCTAACCGCAACCAAAAGGTTCTGGACGATGCTACGGTCGGCGCACAGAAAATCCTGGGTGAAGCCCTTAAGATAGTAACTGATTTCAGTGGGGAAACCAAAAGTTATAATCAGGACACGGACAAATATCTTGAGCACATAAGCCATGAATTTGGTGAGAATGAGGACGTAAAGGCTATATTCAAAGACCTGATTGATGCCACTGCCAAGTTGCGCGAAAGTGGTGAGAATATTACTGTAAAGCTGGAAGAATCAACGCGTGAGATAAGTCACCTCAAAAAAAACCTGCAACAGGTTACGGTTGAGGCCCAGCGCGATTTCCTGACCGGGGTATTCAACCGGAAATCGTTTGAACGGCTCATTGATGAGCAGATGTTAGTTGCCAAAGAAAACAATACCGAGCTTTGTTTGCTGATGATTGACGTTGACCATTTCAAACAGTTCAATGATAAATTCGGACATTTGTTAGGTGATGAGGTGCTGAAAATTGTCGCCAGGACGCTTACTGATACGCTAAAGGGGCGTGACGTTGTAGCGCGTTTTGGTGGCGAAGAATTTATTGTGTTCCTGCCGGAAACCCCGATAGAAGGGGCAGAAAAAGTTGCTGAGATGATTCGCGGCAGCATTGCTGGTAAAGCCCTTAAGCGTCGTGACACCGGAGAAACTTTCGGCAGCATCACGGTATCGCTTGGCGTATCGCGCTTCCGTCATGAGACTGATACGTTGCTGACCCTCATCAAGCGTGCCGATGATGCGCTCTATTCTTCGAAGAATAATGGCCGCAACCGTGTAACAAAAGAGTTTGCAAACAGTTAATAATCATTTGTTTTGTCGGATAATTCAGGCTGTTATTTCCTGTAACAAAACGTAATAAACAGTGATTTGAAAACCATTACCTAAAATTGTAGTTTTGTGGCAAGTAAAGCTTATGAATTACAAGGCAGGGTATAAGGTGATTAATAAACAAACTCTTAATAAACAGAATATTTCTTTCCAGACTACAGTTGCTAATCAGGTTTCCTGTGCCGGTGTTGGTCTGCATAGCGGCAGCCAGGTTAACATGACCATAAAGCCGTCTTCTGCTGGTAGTGGTATAATATTCAAACGCCTTGATGTTGTTGCGGCGCAGGCGCTGGTTCCAGCAATTTATGACGCGGTTTGTGAAACTAATCTTGGCACCACCATCCGTAATGAGTATGGCGTTACTGTTTCTACTATAGAACACCTTATGGCTGCCATCTGGGGAGTTGGCATCGACAATGCTGTCATAGAGCTTGACGGACCGGAAGTGCCGATCATGGACGGAAGCTCTGAGCCGTTCGTATTCATGCTCGAATGTGCGGGTGTGGCCACGCTGAAAGCCTCACGTAAAATTCTGCGTGTGCTTAAAACCGTGGAAGTTCGTGAGGGTAATAGCGTAATGAGCATTTCTCCGAACAAAGAAGGCGACATCGGCATGTTGCTGAATATAGAGATCGATTTCAATCACTTCCTTATTGGCAAGCAGATAGCGGAATATGATTTCCGTGATGTTACCTTCAAACAGAGTGTAAGCCGCGCACGTACTTTTGGTTTTGAGCATGAGGTGAACGCGTTGCGTAAGATGGGTCTTGCCCTTGGCGGTTCGCTGGATAACGCGGTGGTGGTGGGTAAAGACGAGATACTTAATGAAGAAGGCCTGCGCTATGGTGATGAATTCGTCCGCCACAAAGCCCTTGACTGTGTCGGCGATCTGTTCCTTGCCGGTATGCATATTGACGGTACAGTGAACGCTTTGCGTCCTGGCCATGGTGTGAATAACAGCCTGTTGCGCGCCCTATTTGCTGATGATTCAGCTTATGTTATCGAAAATGAAGGCGAAGTTCCGGCCCTCGTCCCCGCTTCTAAAACTCCCAAAGCCGTCTACGCTTAATCCTCTTGGAGGAGCACTTAGCGACGACTAGCGCGGTTGACGCGCGCAGCCTGCGCGGCGCTTGAGCGCAAGTTTAAAATTAGGCTTGTGCGATAGCATATTTGCCTGATATAAAACCGGGTATGAATCATTTACGCCTCCTATCCGCCGTTTCCATCATTTTCCTGCTTGCCGCCTGCGGCAGCAAGGATGACGATACTGCCACAAAACCGCCAGAATCTGCCGAAAAGATCTATAACGATGCCCATGATAAGCTCGATGCCGGTTCCTACAAGGAGTCGATCAAGGATTTTGAGGAGGTGGAGCGCCAGCACCCTTATTCACCGTGGGCGGCACATGCACAGGTCATGTCGGCCTATGCCAGCTACCAGATGGAAGATTATGATGCGGCCACGGCCACGCTTGACCGTTTCGTAAAACTATACCCTAACGATGAATCCACGCCCTATGCCTACTATCTGATAGGCATGTGTTATTATGACCAGATATCCGATGTCGGTCGCGACCAGAAGATAACCGAGCAGGCGCTCACCGCCCTGCGCGAAGTGGTGCGCCGTTTCCCCGATTCTGATTATGCGCGTGACGCGAAAATCAAAATGGACCTGACGCTGGACCATCTCGCGGGCAAGGAAATGCAGGTTGGGCGCTATTATTTGCGTCATGACGATACGCTCGCCGCCATTAACCGTTTCCGTTATGTGGTAGAAAATTACCAGACTACCACCCATGTCCCTGAAGCGCTGCACCGCTTGGTGGAAGCCTATCTCAAGCTTGGCATCACCGATGAAGCGCAACGCTATGCCGCTGTACTTGGCCACAATTTCCCGGGAAGCCTGTGGTACCGAGATAGCTATAAACTGATGACCGGCGTTGGTGTTAAAAATGTCAAGCCGGCGGAAAAAACGGCGGACGACTCAGCGCCGGAAGCGTCTAAAGACACGTCATTCTGGGATCACTTTATTCCGTAAAACTTATGCTTATACA
This sequence comes from uncultured Rickettsiales bacterium, assembly GCA_964409675.1. Lineage (GTDB taxonomy): Bacteria > Pseudomonadota > Alphaproteobacteria > Rickettsiales > SXRF01 > CAYMDD01. The sequence continues at coordinate 31,440 of CAYPEF010000005.1, forward strand.
GCTTTCCATTCGTAACATCATTTTGATCGAAAGCTGCGATATAAGCCTGAAGAGCGGCTTATGCGTGCTTTCCGGCGAAACCGGCGCCGGTAAATCGATATTGCTTGATTCACTTGGCCTTGCGCTTGGCGCGCGCGCGGACGCGGGGTTGATCCGCAGCGGTGAAACGACTGGCTCGGTCACTGCGGAGTTCGATATCGCAAATAACAAAGCCGCCAAACAGGTGCTATCCGAGCTTGACCTTGAATCGTCCGATACGCTCATCATCCGCCGCAGCCTGAGTGCGGATGGTAAAACCCGGGCGCTGGTAAATGACCAGTCCGTCACCGCCACCGCCCTTAAAAAAATCGCGGAAACACTGGTCGAACTGCACGGCCAGCATGACCAGAAAACCCTGCAGGATGCGGTGTTGCATCGGGCGATGCTGACCGATTACGGCAAGCTTGCAAGCGCGCAAAAAAATGTCGCCGAGCAGTACCAGCAATGGAGCGAGTGCAAAAAAGCCATCGCTGAACTGCGCGAAGAGGTGGAACGTGCCACCCGCGAGCAGGAATATCTGCGCCATATGCGCGGCGAGCTTAAGGCTCTGAACCCGCAGGTCGGAGAGGAGGAGGCTCTTACCAGCACTCGTATCAGCATGATGCAGAATGAAAAAATGTTTGAGGTGTTGAACGAAGCGATCGCTGAGCTTAACAGCGGCAAAGGCGTTGTTGGCGCGATACGCGGTGCGCAGCGCACACTTACCCGCTCCACTCTTACTGCCAGCCAGGAAAAATTCACGCCGATCATTGACGGCCTCGAAAAAGCTGCGCTGGAAGCCGAAGAAGCGCTTTATGCACTCGAAAAAATCGGTAGTGACGCCGAGTTCGACCCGCGCCAACTGGAGGATATGGAGGAGCGTTTGTTCGCCCTCAAAGCCGCCGGGCGAAAATATAACCTGCCGGTCGATGAGCTTGCCATTCTGAAGGATGAGGTGGAAGAAAAACTGGCGATTATCGATTCTCAGGAAAGCAAGTTAAAAGCCCTGCAGGAAGCAGAAAATAAGGCTAAGGACGAATTCCTGAAACTGGCAAAAACTCTTTCCGACAACCGCAAAAAGGCAGCGGCAAAACTGGAAAACACCATTGAAAAAGAACTTGCGCCGCTGAAGATGGAAGGCACGCGCTTCCGCGTGCGCATAGATACCATGGACGAAGCATATTGGAATGCGAGCGGTATTGACCATGTCCAGTTTGAATGCGCCACCAACGTAGCCAAGGGTGTGAAGGATGTGATCTATTCGTCCTTAAGCAAGATCGCTTCCGGCGGTGAGTTATCACGCTTCATGCTGGCCATGAAAGTGGCGCTTAGCAGCAGCGCGGTGCCAACCATGATCTTTGATGAAATAGATACCGGCACTGGCGGCGCCGTGGCCGATGCTATTGGCAAACGTCTCGCCGAGCTCGGTAAAAATTCACAGGTGCTGGTGGTAACGCATCTGCCGCAGGTGGCCGCGCGCGGAAGTCAACACTTACTTATCCGCAAGCAGGAAAAGAGCAAGAAAATAACCACGCAGGTCACAGAACTTTCCGGTGACAGCAGGCAGGAAGAGCTGGCGCGGATGCTGGCGGGTGAAACCATCACCACCGAAGCGCGCAAAGCCGCCCAGAAGCTGCTGGAGGAAGCAGCGTGAATTTCATAGATGCAAACCGGCAGTGGAAAAAACTCGCCGCTGAGATACGTCATCATGATGCGCTCTATTACCAGCAGGATAGACCGGTAATTTCTGATGCGGAGTATGACTCTCTGCGCCGCGAACTGGAGAATCTCGAAAAACAATTCCCCGAACTGCAAACCCCCGATAGCCCAACGCAGAAGGTCGGTGCGCCACCGCTGGAAAAATTTGCCAAGGTAAAACATTCCGTGCCGATGCTGTCGCTGAATAACGCATTTTCCGAGGAAGATGTGCGCGAATGGGATGCGCGGAATAAGAAATTTTTAGGTTTCGATGAAGGTGCTAAGATTGATTATATATATGAACCAAAGATAGATGGATTATCATTTTCAGCTAGATACGAAAATGGAAAATTTGTGCAGGGCCTTACTCGTGGCGATGGAGAACTAGGTGAGAACATAACTGAAAATTTGGCAACTGTTTTACCGCGAGAATTAAAAGGTAATCCACCAAAAATTCTAGAAGTTCGTGGTGAAGTCTATATGTCTCATGCTAATTTTGCAGATATCAATGCAACACTTTCAGATGATGAAAAATTTGCAAATCCGCGTAATGCTGCAGCAGGGAGTTTAAGGCAAAAAGATGCAAACATTACAGCATCTAGGAAATTAAGTTATTTTGTTTACGGATGGGGAGAAATGAGTGAGAGTTTGGGTAACTCGCACATGCAAATAATGACGAAATTAAAAGACTATGGATTAGAACTAATTCTTGGTCGTTTGACATTCAAAATTCTTAATATTCCTGCTCTTGCTTCGGATATACCGCACTTTCTTGATATTCATCAAAAAATAAGTAAAGGCGATATTAAACTTGATTTCGACATTGATGGTCTGGTCTACAAAGTTAATAAATTAGAATTACGTGAAAGACTCGGAGAAGTAGCGCGTGCGCCGCGATGGGCGATTGCGCATAAGTTTCCGGCGGAGCAGGCAGTGACGGTGGTGGAGGCTATCGATATACAGGTGGGGCGTACGGGCACGTTAACCCCAGTGGCGCGTTTGAAGCCCATTACCGTTGGCGGTGTGGTGGTTTCCAATGCCACGCTGCATAACCAGGATGAGATCGAGCGCAAGGACATTCGCGTGGGCGACACGGTGGTGGTGCAGCGGGCGGGGGATGTGATACCGCAGGTGGTGTCGGTGGATGTGAGCAAGCGCCCGGCGCATTCGCACAAATATATTTTTCCGGATGTGTGCCCGGTATGCGGCAGCCACGCCACGCGCGAGGAAGGCGAGGCGGCGATTCGCTGCACCGGCGGCCTGCTCTGTGAGGCGCAGCTGGTCGAGCGTATCCGCCATTTTGTGGCGCGTGGCGCGCTGGATATTGAGGGGTTGGGTGAGAAGCAGATCCAGGCGTTCTGGAATGACGGGCTTATCAAAAACGTCACCGATATTTTTTCCTTGAAAGAAAAAGCCGCTGACATTGAAAAGCGCGAAGGCTGGGGCAAAAAATCGCTGGATAATTTGCTTAATGCTATCGAAACCGCGCGCAATGTATCACTCGAAAAATTCATTTATGCGCTGGGAATCCGCCATGTTGGCGAGGTAACGGCTAAGTTGCTGGCGCGGGAATTTTCCACCGATAAGAACTGGTTTGCGGCGATGAAGGAACTGCCAACCAATGCCGAAATAAGCGCGCAGGTGCAGAATATAAACGGTATTGGCGGCATCGTCGCCCAGTCGCTTAGCGATTTTTTTGCTGAAGAGCATAACGTGGAGATCGTGGAAAAATTAGTGGCGGAACTGAATATTGCTGATGCCAAAGTAGCAAGCGGCAATTCGCAGGTCAGCGGCAAAACCGTGGTGTTCACCGGAACATTGGTAAAAATGACGCGGGCGGAGGCTAAGGAACGCGCAGAAAATCTGGGCGCTAAAGTTGCAAGCAGCGTGTCGGCGAAAACCGATTTTGTGATCGCTGGAGCCGATGCTGGCTCAAAACTGAAAAAAGCTGCGGAGCTTAATGTAAAAGTCCTCAGCGAAGATGAATGGCTGGAGCTTATCAAATGAAAAAAATGTTCGAGAAAAATCCCTTTGCGCAGGCGGCCATATATTGGCAGGTATTGTTCATGCTTCCGGCCAGTGCGGTGGGTACGGCGGAGGAAGCGTTCAATGATATTTCCACGTCTGTAGCTAATTTTGAGACTGATGAAGAAAACGGCATCTGGACCTTTGAACTAATTTGTGCAGACAAACCAGATATTGAGGAGATAAAACGCCGGCTGGTGGTACTCGCGGAATTGCATGATATTCCTGTGCCGGAAGCGAAGCTGGAGCAGATGGTGCAGGCCGATTGGCTGGCGCAGGTGGCGCGCGATTTTCCACCGCTTAGCATCGGCCGTTTTTTTGTACATGGTGCGCATGTCGAGGAACAACCGAAGGCGGGCAGCATTTCCATTCAGGTCGATGCCGGGGCGGCGTTTGGTTCCGGCGAGCACGGCACTACGCGTTGTTGCCTCGCGGCTATGGAATGGCTGGCACAGGGGCGCAGGTTCTCCAAAGTGCTGGATATGGGCACCGGTTCGGGGATACTGGCCATTGCCGCTGCCAAGCTGTGGAAGAGCAGGGTGCTGGCGGTTGACCTCGACCCGATTTCGGTTCGGGTAACGCAGGAAAATGCGAAGGTGAACGAGGTGAGTGAATTTATCGCCGCCGCCGTTTCCGATGGCTATAGCGCGATGCAGGTGAAAAGCTGTGCCCCGTATGATCTTATAATAGCAAACATTCTTGCGCGTCCGCTTATTGCTTTTGCGCCCTACCTGAAACAGAATCTGCGTGAAGGGGGGGTAGCGGTGCTTTCGGGGCTACTTGTGTCCCAGGAAAAACAGGTGCTTGCCGCACACCGGGCGCATGGTCTGGCTTTAAAACGCAAATTCGTGTATAATGACTGGTGCACTTTAGTGATTGGATAAACATGACCAACAAACTAACAGAACTTAGAAAATTGCTCGCAAATAATAAACTCGACGCATACCTCATACCGGTGCATGACGAGTGGATGAGCGAATACCCGCCGGCCTGTAACCGGCGCGTGGAGTGGCTTAGCGGTTTTTCCGGTTCGGCGGGGTTGGTGGTGGTGACCACCGACAAGGCGGCGCTGTTTGTGGATGGGCGGTATACGTTGCAGGCGGCGAAACAGGTGAGCAGTGATTACGAAGTGTTCAACAGCGGCGAGGTGACGCCGCAAAGCTGGCTTGCTAAATATTATAAGAATCCGACCATCGGTTATGACCCCAAACTCTACAGCAAAACCATGCTGGAAAAATTCAAAGGTGCAACTGCTGTTGCAACCACAAATTTAATTGATGCATTATGGAACGAGCGCCCGGCGGCACCGGCGAGCAAAATATTCGCGCATGACATAAAATATAGCGGCGAATCGGCGGGTTTGAAACAGGCGCGGGTGGCGGGTGAGATAAAAAAATCCGGTGCGGACGCGGCGTTCCTGACCGCGCCTGAGAGTGTCAACTGGCTGCTCAATATCCGTGGCCGTGATGTGGAGAATACGCCGCTGTGCCTTGCTTATGCGATCATCGATGTAAAGGGCGCGGTGCATTTGTTTGTGGATGCGGTGCGCATTGATGATGTGCTGCGCAAACATCTGCCATCGGATGTAAAAATTTGCGCGCCGGAAAATATCGCTGATGAGCTCAAAGATTTTTCCGGCAGGAGTATGCTGCTGGATTCAGCGTCGGCGCCTTTATTCATCACGAATCTGTGCGATAAAGCCGGTGTAAGACTCGTTGATGGTAAAGACCCGTGCGTGTTGTTCAAAGCCATTAAAAACCCGGTGGAAATAGCGGGAATGAGAAAGGCGCATATACGTGACGGGGCAGCGGTAGTAAAATTGTTGCACTGGCTGGGTGAGAAAAAGGTGAGCGAACTGGAAGTGGTGGATAAGCTGCTTGAGTACCGCAATGCTGGTGAATTATTCGTGGAGCCGAGTTTCGATACCATTGCTGGTAGTGGCGAGCATGGTGCCATCGTGCATTACCGTGCGACAAAAGAAAGTAACCGCTGGCTGGAGCAGGGCGAGCTATTCCTGCTTGATTCGGGCGGGCAGTATTTTGACGGCACGACCGATATTACGCGTACGGTAGCAATAGGAGTGCCAACTGCCGAACATAAAAAACGTTTCACCCAGGTGCTGAAAGGTCATATCGCGCTCGCCACCGCCATATTCCCGGAAGGAACAACAGGGGCACAGCTGGATGCGTTGGCGCGCCAATATCTATGGGCGGATGGGGTGGATTATGACCACGGCACCGGGCATGGCGTGGGTTGTTTCCTCGGCGTGCATGAAGGGCCGCAAGGTATCAGCAAGCGGGCAGGGGTGGCGGCGCTGGCGGTGGGCATGGTGGTGTCCAACGAGCCGGGCTATTACAAAACTGGGGAATATGGCATACGTATTGAGAATTTGATCACGGTGGTGGAAAAATTTCCTTCTCCCTCTCCCACTGGGAGAGGGCGGGGTGAGGGCTCTTTCTTATCTAACGTGAGCAGCCCTCATCCTAACCTTCTCCCAGAGGGAGAAGGAACTAAGAAGTTTTTAGGCTTCGAAACCCTGACCTGCGCGCCGATAGATATAAATCTTGTAGATGTGTCACTGCTCACCGCCGACGAAAAAGAATGGCTGAATAATTACCACGCATGGGTAAGGGCAGAGCTGGCACCGGCTTTAGATGAAAAAGAAACGGAGTGGCTTACAAAGGATACGGCAATTATTTAATTGCCGGGTGAGTCAGGCGTAGCTGGTTTTTGAAGAGTGTCCACACCAATTGCAGTAGCACCAATTAATTTGTTGAATTTTATAAATAATGGCCTTTTCTGATAATAAATTATACAAAACCTCCAAAAAATATTAAAAAACTCTTGCATTAACTCCCATCCGCCTCTATAAGTCCTTTCCCCTCGCGAAATATTTTTGCTTTAGGGACATTAGTTTTTGGGAGTTTGTGCGGCTTTTAAAAGCCTGGTGCGAACGTTAACACCACTTCGTTAGGATATTAAAATGGCTAAAAAAGTAGTTGGTTATATTAAATTGGAGATACCTGCCGGTAAGGCAAACCCATCTCCGCCAGTTGGTCCGGCACTCGGCCAACGTGGTCTGAACATCATGGAATTTTGTAAAGCATTCAACGCCGCCACCCAGAAAATGGAGCCGGGCGCGCCGATACCTGTTATCATTACCGCGTATCAGGACCGTACCTTTACTTTCGTAACTAAGCTGTCACCGGTTTCTTATTATATTAAAAAGGCTATCGGCCTGCAGAAAGGCTCGCAGACCCCGGGTAAGGGTACTGTCGCCGGTAAGATCACCATGACCCAGATCCGCAAGATCGCGGCTGAAAAAATGAAAGACCTCAATGCTCATGACGTTGAAGCAGCAGCGCGCATGGTGCGCGGCTCTGCCCAGTCAATGGGTCTAGAAATAGTGGAGGCGTAAGATGCCAAGAATCGCAAAACGCAGAAAAGCACTGGTTGCCAAGGTTGATACTGGCAAGCGCTATACCCTCAAAGAAGCGGTAAAGCTGGTTAAATCTTCCGCTAATACCAAATTTGATGAAACTATCGATGTTGTTATCAATACCGGCCTTGATCCAAAACAGACTGATCAACTGGTGCGCGGTATGGTTTCTATGCCTAACGGTACTGGTAAATCTATCCGTGTGGCAGTGTTTGCCCGTGGTGATAAAGCTGCTGATGCTGTTAAAGCTGGCGCTGAGTTCGTTGGCGCGGAAGACCTTGCTGAAAAGATTCTCGCCGGGTTCACTGATTTTGACCGTCTTATCGCATCACCAGATATGATGGGTGTGGTCGGTAAGCTTGGTAAAGTGCTCGGTCCAAAAGGCCTGATGCCGAATCCTAAGCTTGGAACTGTTACCCCGAACGTGGTTGACGCGGTTAAAGCTGCTAAATCCGGTCAGGTTGAATTCCGTCTTGATAAAGCAGCTATCATCCATGCCGGCGTTGGCAAAGCTAGTTTCACTGAAGAGGCTATCGCCCAGAACATCAAAACATTTGTTGATGCAGTGGTGAAAGCCAAGCCATCTGGTGCCAAAGCCAACTACATCAAAAAAGTCGGCATTTCTTCAACCATGGGTCTGGGCATAAAGCTCGATCTTTCCGATCTGCTCGCTGCGTAAGGAGACACAACCATGCCAATGACTCGTGTACAGAAAAAAGAACTTATCGAATCGACCAATGCCAAGCTGGGAAAGGCTCAGATTGCTTTGGTGGTTCATAATAACGGCCTTACCGTTGCTCAGGTTTCTGAACTCCGCCGTAATTTACGTGCGGTAGGTGCAGAATTCAAGGTAACCAAGAATAAACTGGCTAAAATTGCTACCAAGGATACGGCGTTTGAAGGTATCAATGACCTTCTGAAAGGCCCGACCGCTATCGCTACTTCCGATGATCCGGTATCGGTAGCTAAAGGGTTGGTGGATTTTGCCAAAAATAATGAAAAACTAGTGATAGTTGGTGGCGCATTTGGGGCGCAGAAGCTGGATGCAAAGGGTGTTGAAGCCCTTGCCAAGCTTCCATCCCTTAATGAGCTGCGTGCGAAAATTGTTGGAATGCTGCAAACTCCTGCTACCCGGATTGCTGGCGTTCTGCAAGCCCCGGGCGGTCAGGTTGCGCGGGTGGTTGCTGCTAAAGCAAAGAAGGGTGAGTAGGGTTGGTTTAATTTAGTATTTTTATTAATTTATTGTTTTTTTGTTGGGAGTAAAAATTATGTCTGCAAATCTTGCACAAATCGTGGATACCTTGTCCGCTTTGACTGTTCTCGAAGCTGCTGAGCTGTCTAAAATGCTTGAAGAAAAATGGGGTGTGTCTGCTGCCGCTCCTGTGGCTGTAGCTGCAGTTGGTGGCGCTGCTGCCGGTGGCGCTGCGCCTGCTGGTGAAGCACAGACCGAGTTCAACGTTATCCTTGCTTCAGCTCCTGCTGACAAGAAGATCAACGTGATCAAGGTTGTTCGTGAAGTAACTGGTCTTGGCCTCAAAGAAGCCAAAGACCTGGTTGAAGCTGCACCAAAGCCAGTTAAAGAAGGCGTATCTAAAGACGAAGCTGAGAAGATCAAAAAAGCTCTCGTTGAAGCTGGCGCAACCGTTGAAGTTAAATAATTTCAATTGATTGTTATTTATAAGGGGTGACGTGAGTTTTCACGTCACTCCCTTTGCTATTTATACTGCTACAAGACTTATAAAAATTCTAAGTATAGGGGTCATCATGGGACACGCTCACAATTCGCAACTTTCGTTCACCGCGCGCAAACGCATCCGCAAAAGTTTCGGTCGGATTGAGACCATAACCTCCATGCCCAACCTCATAGAAGTTCAGAAGAACTCCTATGACCAGTTCCTGCAGATTAATATTCCTGCGGAAAAACGTACTAATACCGGCCTCCAGGCTGTGTTCAAATCGGTGTTTCCGATCAAGGATTACACCGAAACCTCAACCCTTGAGTTCGTCCGTTTCAATTTCGATGCCCCTAAATACGACGTGGATGAATGCCGCAGCCGCGGTATCAACTCCGCTGCACCGCTGCGCGTGACCCTGCGCCTGATCGTGTGGATCGTCGATGAAGATACCGGCGCGCGCGAAATAAAAGACATCAAGGAACAGGACGTGTATATGGGCGATATCCCGCTCATGACCGATAACGGCACCTTCATCATCAACGGCACCGAGCGTGTTATCGTCTCCCAGATGCACCGCTCACCGGGCGTATTCTTCGACCATGATAAAGGCAAAAGCCACAGCTCTGGTAAATTTCTTTATTCCTGCCGCATCATCCCGTACCGTGGTTCCTGGCTTGATTTCGAATTCGATGCGAAAGACTTAGTCAATGCCCGTATCGACCGCCGCCGCAAAGTGCCGGTGACCACCTTCCTGCGCGCGCTGGGCATGGATAACAGCCAGATCCTCGATACCTTCTACACCAAGACCATCTACAAAAAACTGAAGAGCGGCTGGTCTGCGAAATTCAACCCTGAGCAGTATCGCGGTATAAAACTGGCGTATGACCTCGTTGACGCGAAAACCGGCAAAGTATTCGCTGAAGCGGGCAAGAAAATGAACGTGCGCGCCGCTAAGAAATTCCATGAAGATGGCCTGCGTGAATATCTGGTGACTGACGAACAGTTCGTGGGCAAATACGTGGCTACCGACATCGTGAACCCACAGACTGGCGAAATCTACGTGGAAGGCGGCGAAGAAGCCACTGCCGCAGTTATTGCTACCCTTGAAGAAGCCGGTGCGAAAGATGTTGCCATACTCGATATCGACCATATCAATGTTGGTGCTTATATCCGCAATACCCTGATGGCGGATAAGAACCTGACCAAAGAAGACGCGCTCATCGACATCTACCGCGTAATGCGTCCGGGCGAACCAACCACCGTTGAAGCTGCGGAAGCGCTGTTTAATTCACTGTTCTTTGAAGCAGACCGTTATGACCTGTCATCCGTAGGCCGCGTGAAAATGAATGCCCGCCTTGGCCTGAATGTTCCGGAAGAGGTAGGTGTCCTGACCAAGGAAGATATCATAGGCTCGGTAAAACTCCTCGTCGGCCTTAAAGATGGCGTTGGTGAAATTGACGATATCGACCATCTCGGTAACCGCCGCGTTCGCTCGGTGGGCGAGCTTATGGAAAACCAGTTCCGCATCGGCCTGCTGCGCATGGAACGTTCTATCATTGAGCGTATGTCATCGGTGGATATCGACACCGTTATGCCGCACGACCTGGTGAATGCAAAACCGGTTGCTGCTGCAATCCGTGAATTCTTTGGCTCCAGC